>DATAPT010000370.1:0-6635 GCA_036265065.1 Candidatus Acidiferrales bacterium
TCCTTGCAAGGCCCAAACCCCGCAGGCTGAAGCCCGCGCCACTAAAGACTAATTCGTTGCAGCTGATGCTTGCGGATGAATGATGATTTTTTGCACGCGCCAGTTGGATGTTTCCGCGGCATATATCACGTTGTCCGAAGCGCACGCGAGTTGGTGCGCGCCGGAAAATTGTTTGAGCTGGCGGCCCGAGCGGCCGATCACGCCGAGCACGGTTCCATCCAGCGCCACTTTGAAGATGCGACCCGGAAACGTGGTTTCTCCAATGTAGAGCACTTGATTCGGGCCGGGCGTAATACAAATGGAGTTGGGTGCGCCGAGCACGGCGGCGAGCCTTTCCCCGGTCGGTGTGTTGCCATACACGGCGTGCGTGCCGGGAACGGGCGGCACATCGATCGTGAACTGGCGCAGAAATTTTCCTTCCGTGTCGAATACCTGCACGCGGCGATTGGTGCGATCTCCCACGTAAAGATTATTGTTGCGGTCGATGACAATGGCGTGCGGGAGGCGAAATTGTCCCGGCCCTGTGCCTTTATCGCCCCAGGATTTTACCCAATCGCCGTTCTTGTCATATTTTGCGACGCGCGAGTTGACGTATCCATCGGTGATGTAAATGTTGCCGTCAGAGTCCCAGGCCACATCGGTCGGCTGGCGGAAAAGTCCATCGATCGCCGGGAGCGGAGGATTCGGATGTGACCATGGCTTGGATTCCTCGTCAGCTCCTTCGGCGCGGCGCCCGAATACCCAGACGACGCGGCCCGCAGGATTGAATTTAATGACCATGTCGGACCCTTTGTCGATGGCCCAGATATTGTCGTCCTTATCGATTCGCACGCTGTGCGCTTCGGACCACGCGTAAAGCCCTTTGCCGATTTCGCGCAAATAGTCGCCGTTGGCGCTGAATTCAAATAGCTGCGCCGCGGCTGGCGCGTAGGCTGGACCATTCGCGCTATTGGATCGCGTGAAAACGAAAACGTGTCCCTTGGAATTGACGGCTACGCCGGGAACTTCGCCGAAATTCACTCCCGCCGGAAGCTTGAAAAAATCCGGGACCGAATCGAAAGCCAATTCAGGAACATTTTTTTGTGCGAATAAAGGCGATGCAAGCATAAGGGATAGCAGTAAGTGAAATGTTTTTATTTTCATCGGCAAACTCCCGGCAGAAACGATTTGATTTCCCAGAATAGGGCGCGAATTTACGCCGTGAGTCGGCGGGTGTCAATTGTCGTGGTTGGCTTGTTCAGGAAGGAAAGCGCGGGTTTGATATTTGTGGCATTGGCTTCAGCCTGTGAGGTTTTAGACCTTGCAAGGACTAACCCCGCACAGGCTGAAGCCTATGCCACTTGAGCCAGATCAGACTTTCTTTTGCGTATTGTTTAGGATCGCATCGGGAATAAGGAGGCGCTCGACGGGGCGTCCGCCGACGATATGCGCATCGATAATTTCATCGACGTCGGCAGCAGTGACGCCACCGTACCAAACGCTGTCAGGGTATACCACCACCGTGGGGCCGACCTCGCATTGGTCGAGGCAGCCGGATTTGTTCGCGCGCACTCTGCTGTTGGGAATGCCGCGCTGCTTCAGCTTTTCCTTGAACGCGCGATGAAGCTCGACGTTGCCTGCGGGATCGCAACAGCCGCGCGGATTGCCGTCCGGGCGTTGATTGGTGCAGATAAAAATATGTTTTTCAAACTTGGCCATGAGTTCCTTTGGAATGGTTCGTCGCTATTGTTCGCCCGTCTATTGTACACGCGTCCTGCTAGGACAGGCTTCAGAGTCTGTGTGAGAACTCGGTTTTGAATCATGTAGCGCCCGCCTTCAGGCGGGCATCTGCTTGATTCCAAAGTGCCCGCCTGAAGGCGGGCGCTACAAAAACGCGTCAATTTCGAGTTCTCACACAGACTTTTCAGTCTGTCTGGTTTTGAATTTTCGCGGAATTTACAGAAATCAAAAGAAGACAGGCTGAACAGGCGGCTGCGGGAAAACTCGTCTTTTCTGTCATTCCGAGCGGAGCGAGGAATCTCTCTTTCTCTGTTATCTTATAGTTAAATCGAAAAGAGATTCCTCGCTCCGCTCGGAATGACAGAAACAGATAAACCTTTTGCAGACTGCGAGGCCTGCTCTACCGGATACGTCTTCCCTGCAAATTCGTGTACTATTATGCCTTAGGGGATGAGGGCCAATCGCACGGCCGTCGTCCGCGGGAGTTCATGATCATGAAGGCGCACTCGATTCGAGCCATCGCATTTGTAACTTTGTCGCTTGGGTTGTTGTGTGTGCAGACAGCACGCGCTCAACGTCAAGGACAGCCGGAACAGCAGGAGCAGCCTCACCAGCGTGGTCCCTCGACGCCCGAGGAGCGCACCCGCGCCGTGAAAATTGCGCATGCACTCGAGATTGAGCCGCTGGCGAAAGACGCCAAAGAAAATCGCGATTGGGTGATTCAATGGATCGTGGACATTCCGGATATTACGGTGACAGTGTGCGACGAATATTTTGGGACGCTGAGCAAACCGATTCGAGGGCATGTGCGCGAAATCGTCAATCAAATGGTGATTTCCAGCGCCGCGTATATGATCGAGCATCCGGATAAAGTGAAAGACGAGCAGGCAATCGCGACGGCGGGATTGCTCGGATCGTTGAAGACGTATCAAGCGATTCTGAAGCAGGATCCGGAAGCGCGCTGGCCCTACATCGACAAAATTGTTTTGATGCGCGATCAGGGCAAGCTGGATGATTTCGTTTCCGATACGCGCCGCAAGTGCGCGCAGCAGGAAGAAGAGCCCGATCCGGATACAATACGCGCTGCGCGATAATTTTCCAGATGTGGCCCGCGGTTCTGCTGTAGCTCGCCTCTTTAGAGGCGAAGGTTCAGATGCTGGTACGAAGGCTTCCACTATCTGTATCTAAACCCCCGCTTCTGAAGACGCGGGCTACAAAACCACTTCAATCCGAATTTTTGAAAAATTTGCAGCCAGGCGGCGAAGACTGAGATGAGCCAAAGACGATGATTCTGCTTCTGGATAACTACGATTCGTTCACCTATAACCTCGCGCAGTTTCTCGGCCAGTTGGGCGAAAAACTGGAAGTGCACCGCAACGACAAAATTACGCTCGACGAAATTGCCGCGAAGAAACCGCAACGGATTGTGATTTCTCCCGGCCCCGGGACGCCGCAGGAAGCGGGCATTTGCATCGATGTGATCAAACGTTTTGCGGGAGAGATTCCTATCCTCGGCGTGTGCCTGGGCCATCAGGCCATCGGGCACGCCTTCGGCGGGAACGTGATTCGCGCGCCGGAAATCATGCATGGCAAAACGAGCCGCATCCATCACGACGACAAAACAATTTTTAAGAATTTGCCACAGGATTTCGTGGCCACGCGTTACCACTCGCTGATCGTGGAAGAGAAATCATTTCCCTCCGATCTTGAAATTTCCGCGAAGACCGATGGGATCATCATGGGCCTGCGCCACAAAACGATGTGCGTGGAAGGCGTGCAATTCCATCCCGAGTCCGTGCTCACCGAAGTCGGGATGCAGCTCCTGGAAAATTTTCTTTCGCTGTAGGGTTTTAGTGGCATAGGCTTTAGCCTGTGCGCCTTTAGGCCTTGCAAGGACTAACCCCGCATAGGCTGAAGCCTATGCCACGTTGCGCTACCTGTGAGTGAATGCGATCAGCGCTTTCAGTTTGTTGCGCGCTTCGCCGGAGTCGATCGATGTCGCGGCAAGCTGCGCGCCCTCCAAAAAATCGGTGGCGCGGCCTGCTGCGACAATCCCAGCGGCCGCATTTGCGATGACAATATCGCGGCGCGGGCCGCGCTCGCCGGAAAAAATCGCGCGGATGAAGTCTGCATTTTCCGTCGCATCTCCACCGGCGATCGCTTCCATGGGCGCGCGTTCCAGACCAAAATTTTCGGGCGTGATTCGATAGAGGCTCACAACGCCGCGGTGGACGTCGCCTACCGCTGTCTCGCCTTCCAGTGAAATTTCGTCCAGCCTGCCCTCTCCATGAACAACAAATGCGCGCTCCACGTCGAGTTCGCTGAGCGCGAGCGCCACTTTTTCCACAACTTTATCCGAAAAAACGCCGACAACTTGCGCGCGCGCGCCCGCAGGGTTCGTAAGCGGGCCAAGCAAATTGAATACGGTGCGGCCGAGCTTGCGCCGCGCTGGCATCGCATGCTTCATTGCCGTGTGCATGGCGGGCGCATATAGAAAGCCGATCCCGATTTCGTGAATTGCGGCGCCAACCCGCTCCGCGGGAATGTCTAACGAAATTCCCAACGCTTCCAGCACGTCGGCCGAACCAATCTTCGGCGGGGTGGAACGATTGCCGTGTTTTGCGACACGGACGCCGGCGCCCGCAACGACAAACGCAGCCGCCGTCGAAATATTAAATGTTCCAGATGAGTCGCCGCCCGTGCCGCAGGTATCCACGAGCATTTCTTCCGGCCGCGTTCCATCCGCAAAGACTGGCGTGACATGCCGACGCATTGCGCGGGCAAAGCCGACTAGTTCCGCAACCGTTTCACCTTTTGCGCGCAGAGTGGAAAGCAGAGCAACAATGGTTTCTTCGTTCGCGCGCCCGGAAAGAATCTCTTCCATCGCGTTTTCCGCTTCCTGGCGGGAAAGATCCGCGCCAGCCTCCACTTTTTGAATGAGTGATTGCATCATGAATGAGCGAGCCTCGGACCGTTAGGACAGGCTTCAGCCTGTCTTGTTTTGACTTCCATTTGCAGATCCCAGACTAAAATCAAAAGAAGACAGGCTGAAGCCTGTCCTACTGGGGCTGCATAATTTCTTGCCGTACTGTTTCGATTTGGCATCTGTTGCGAATTCACACTACTCCTTTCGTCTTGCCCGCTTTGAGCGTTCCCGCTAAACTCTAAGGCTCTCAATGTAACTAAATTCTAGCACTGATGGACGGTCGATGAAGATCCACGAATATCAGGCAAAGGAAATTTTTAGAAAGTTTGGAGTGCCCACGCCTCGCGGAGAAATGGTGACCACGCCAGATCAGGCGCGCGCCGTGGCCGAGCGACTGGGCACCAAGATCGTGGTGGTAAAGGCTCAGATTCATGCCGGAGGGCGCGGCAAGGCGGGTGGCGTGAAGCTGGCGAAATCCCCGGCGGAAGCCGCTGACCTGGCGAAATCCATCATGGGCATGACGCTAGTCACGCCGCAGACGGGCCCCAGCGGACGCGTCGTGCAGCGATTGCTCGTCGAAGAAGGGTTGGACATTAAGCGCGAGCTTTACCTGAGCATCCTGGTGGATCGCGCCAGCGCAGCGCCCGTAATTATGGCAAGCACAGCGGGCGGAATGGAAATCGAAGAAGTGGCGCACACGAATCCCGAGCTGATTCTGCGCGAAGTGATTCTTCCAGCGACCGGATTGCAGCCCTATCACACGCGCAAAATCGCCTTTGGATTGGGCTTGACGGGCGATGCGGCCGCCGCGGTTGGCCCGTTTTTGCAGGCGCTCTACCGCGCGTTTCTGGAAACGGATGCATCGCTCGTGGAAATCAATCCGCTGATCGTGACTGGTGACGGCAAGCTCGTTGCTCTCGACGCCAAGATGGCATTCGATGACAACGCGCTTTACCGCCACAAGGACCTCGCGGAGCTGCGCGATTTGAACGAGGAAGATCCGCTCGAAGTCGAAGCGTCCACGTACAAACTGAATTACATCAAGCTCGACGGAAACGTCGGCTGCATGGTGAACGGCGCGGGACTCGCGATGAGCACCATGGACATCATCAAGCTGTCGGGCGGCTCGCCGGCGAACTTCCTGGACGTCGGAGGAGGGGCATCGGCCGAGCAGGTGAAAAATGCTTTCAAAATTCTGATCAGCGACAAGAGTGTGAAAGGCGTGTTCATCAATATTTTTGGCGGAATATTGCGGTGCGATGTGCTCGCAAACGGCGTCGTCGCCGCAGCGAAGGAATTGAATCTTAAGCTGCCAGTGGTTATCCGAATGGAAGGAACCAACGTGGAAAAAGGCCAGGAAATTTTGCGGGACTCAGGATGCAATTTCACAATTGCGACTGACATGAAAGACGGAGCGGATAAAATCGTCGCGCTGGCAGGGGGTGCGCGATGAGTGTTCTGATCAACGAGAAAACAAAAGTCATCGTGCAAGGATTAACCGGTCGCGAAGGCAGCTTTCATGCGGGGCAGATGCTTGAGTACGGCAGCAAAGTTGTGGCAGGCGTTACGCCGGGCAAGGGTGGCACGAAGCATGAGAGCGTGCCGATGTTCAACACCGTTTCGGATGCGGTGCGTGAAACCGGCGCGGATGCGTCCATCATTTTTGTTCCGCCGCCGTATGCAGCCGACGCAGTTCTCGAAGCTATCGATGCCGGATTGCCGCTTGTTGTGTGCATCACCGAAGGAATTCCTACACTCGATATGGTTCGCGTAGCGGCTGCACTAAAAAGTTCGAAGACGCGATTGATTGGGCCGAATTGCCCGGGAATTATTTCGCCGGGGAAATGCAAGATGGGAATCATGCCGGGGCGCATTCACAAGCAGGGAAACATTGGCGTTGTGAGTCGCAGCGGAACTCTAACCTACGAGGCCGTGCATCAATTGACGCAACTCGGCATCGGACAGTCCACTTGCATCGGCATCGGCGGCG
>DATAPT010000371.1:0-2432 GCA_036265065.1 Candidatus Acidiferrales bacterium
CTGGCTCACCGATCAAGGGCTCGACATTCGCTTTACGGCGAGCATTGGGGTTGCGTCATTTCCGTCGGACGCAAAAACCAAGTTGGAATTGCTGCATCTGGCGGACGAAGCGATGTACGCTGTCAAGAACACCACGCGCAATGGCGTGGCCGCCGCAAAAATCGGCGTCATTCCCTCCAAGTAATCTCCTAAATTTCCTTGCGGGCAGTTTGATATCCACAGAAACACCGTGAGCTTTCTGCGCAACTCCTTGATTCACCACCTATGCCATGCTAGTCTCACCCCTTCCGGTAGCACGCCGCATTGTAAATGGAATGGATGCGCCGGAGAGCCAAGATGGGGAGCGCATGTCCAACGAAGCATTGGGGATGATTGAGACGAAAGGCCTGGTTGCTTCGATCGAAGCCGCAGATGCCATGGTGAAGGCCGCCAACGTTATCCTCATCGGGAAAGAATATATTGGCTCGGGATATGTGACGGTGATGGTACGAGGGGATGTGGGCGCGGTGAAAGCTGCGACGGATGCGGGCGCTGCTGCCGCGCGTCGAGTAGGGGAACTCGTTTCAGTGCACGTAATACCGCGGCCGCACGAGCACGTGGAAAAGATTTTGCCCGGCGGCGGCGCGCCCCCGGCGATCAAGAAGTAGAAAATTAACCTCGCGCAATATTGTTGTGGCGATTTGTCCGGAGATTTTTGTGGCCCGCCTCGTCAGAGGCGGGGATTTCTGCTGCGTACGATCACCTAAACCCTCGCCTCTGAAGAGGCGAGCTACAATGCAAAGAAGCTCCCAGGAGAAGGTAAAGCGTTTTGAGCCTGCGCGATCGCGACCTCATCTCCATTCAAGAAGCCCGCGAACTGGCGGCCCGAGCTGCCGCCGCACAAAAGAAATTTGCCGAATTTTCCCAGGAACAAGTGGATGCCATAGTGGAGGCCTGCGCGAAAGCGGCGGCGGAAAACGTGGAGCCCTTGGCGCGCGCGGCCGTGGAAGAAACCGGATTCGGCAACGTCCCCGATAAAATTTTGAAGAACACGCTTGCCGCGGTGAATGTGCCGCGCGCGATTCGTGGCACGCGCACCGTTGGGATTTTGCGCGAAGACCGCGAAAAGGGAATTGTCGAAGTCGCTTCGCCTGTTGGCGTTGTCGCGGCGGTGATTCCATCCACGAATCCAACTTCCACCGCCATTTACAAAACGCTGATTGCGATTAAAGCGCGAAACGCAATTATCCTGAGCCCGCATCCGTCTGCGATCAAGTGCATTTGCCGCGCGGCCACTGTGCTCGATCGCGCCGCGCTTGCCGCGGGCGCGCCTGAAGGATTGATCCAGTGCATGCAGCACACCACACTTGAAGGCACGCGTGAACTGATGCGCCGGCCAGAGGTGGGCGTAATCCTCGCCACGGGCGGGACCGGTTTGGTGCGAGCCGCCTACGGTTCAGGCAAGCCAGCTTACGGCGTGGGCCCGGGAAATGTGCCCGCATTCATCGAACGCACCGCCGATGTTCGCAAGGCTGTGGCGGACATCATCGCCGGAAAAACTTTTGACTACGGGACGATCTGTTCGTCCGAGCAGGCCATCGTCGCCGAAGAATCCGTGCGTGAAACCGTGCTGGAAGAATGCCTGCGGCAGGGCGCCTATTTTCTTTCCGCGGAAGAAATTGAAAAAGTTTCGCGCCTTGTTTTTGTGCAAGGCTCGCGCACACCGAACACGGAAATTGTAGGCCGTGCCGCAACCGTGATCGCCGAAATGGCCGGAATCCGCGTGCCGCTCGCGACACGCGTGCTGATTGCGCGGCTCGATCCGGAGCAAGTAGGAAGAGATTTTCCGCTCTCGGCCGAAAAACTTTCTCCGATTTTGGCTTTTTATGCGGTGCCGAATTTTGCGGCAGGGATTGCGCAGTGCCGCAGACTTCTCGAATTTGGCGGGCTGGGACATACGTGTTCGATTCATTCGCAAAATCGCGCTGCGATTCTGGAGTTCGGCGAAGCCATGCCCGCGTTTCGCGTGGTGGTGAACAGCGCTTCCGTGCACGGTTCCATCGGCTACTCGACGAATCTGTTTCCGGCGATGACGCTCGGCTGCGGAGCGCCGGGCGGGAATATTACTTCGGACAATATCGGCCCGCAGCATTTGATGAATGTGAAACGCATCGCGTGGGAATCGCGCCCGGTGGAACATCGCACTGTTCCGGTGGACCAGCGCATGGCGGGTGCCGCGAATTCGCCCGCGCCCGTGGCCGTGCAAGCGGAGGTAAAAGTGGCAGCGTCACAAGAATCAGGGCAGGTTTCGCCACCTGCAGCGCAGGCTGCTTTGCCTGCGGCGAAGCCGGAAGCAAAGGAGATTGCATCGCGTATAGATGCGGCAGCGGTTGGCGTCGATCGCGTTGCGATCGCGCGCGTGGTTGAAAATGTGCTTGCCGCGCAGGGGATTG
>DATAPT010000372.1:0-1887 GCA_036265065.1 Candidatus Acidiferrales bacterium
CGGAGTGAAAGTTGGGCCGTCCCCGGACTGGCTGCGCCAACGCCTCGAAGCGCTCGGGCAAACTTCCATCAACAATGTGGTGGATGCCACGAACTACGTGATGCTCGAACTCGGCCATCCTCTGCACGCCTTTGACATGGATTTGCTGGCCGAGAAGCGCATCGTGGTTCGCCGCGCGCGCGCCGGAGAAAAAATGCGCACGCTCGACGGCATCGAGCGCACGCTGACCAGTGAAATGTGCGTGATCGCCGACGCCGCGCATCCCGTGGCTATCGCCGGCGTGATGGGCGGCGCGGACAGCGAAATTCGCTTCGCCAGCCGTAACCTTCTGCTCGAATCCGCGTCGTTCGATCCGATTTCGATTCGCCGCACTTCCAAAATTCTTGGCCTGCGCACGGAAGCATCGATGCGTTTTGAGCGCGGCGCGGATTTGGAAATGGCGGAGACCGCTTCGCGCCGCTGCGCTGAACTCATCCAGCAACTTGGCGGCGGTGAAATCCTCGCGGGCGTGGTGGACGTTTATCCGGGACGCGCCGAAGCGCCAACAATCGTGCTGACGCGCCACGAATTTCTGCGCGTGATGGGCGCCGATGTGCCCGATGCAGAAATCGAGGCGATTCTCGCGGGCCTGGGTTTTGCGCCCGTTCGCACCGATACCGCGCAAAGAATTGAGGGATCGCGCGACGCGGCCTGGAAATGTGTGCGCCCATCGTGGCGCGGCGACGTGACGCGCGAAATCGACCTCGTTGAGGAAGTCGCGCGAATTTACGGCGTGGATAAATTTCCCGTGCGGCTGCCGCCCGCGAAACTGCCAGCGGCGCGCCTCGAATATGCCGAAGCCGACGATCGCCTGCGCGAAATTTTAATCGGACTCGGCTATCAGGAAATTATTACGATCCCAATCGTGGATGAACCGAGCGACGCGATGTTCCGCCCGGAAAACGCCGTGCCCGCCCGTATCTCGAATCCTCTGGCCGAAGATGCGTCCGTGATGCGCTCGACCGGCGCCGTGACCATGACGCGCACTCTGGAATGGAATTTGAATCACGGGCAACGCAATGTGCGCTTGTTTGAATTTGGAAAAACCTACGCCTGGAACGGCACGCAGCCGGTCGAAACGCGCATTCTAACGCTTGGCGCATCCGGCCTCGCCCGCGAAAAAGGTGTCGCGGAAACGGAGCGCGCTTATTCGTTTGCGGATTTGAAGGGCGATCTCGATCAGATCGGAAATCTCGCAGGCGGAATCGCATGGAAACCCGGCGCGCTGGAATGGCTGCAAGGCGCGCACGCGGGCACAATTTCCTTGCGGGCGAATTCCACAACTGCTTCTGATCGGCCAATCGGACATGCCGGTCAACTTGCACGGCGGATTTCCGAGCGATTTAAATTGCGGCAGGATGCATTCATCGCGGAATTGGAGCTGGAGCCTTTCTGCGCCGGCTACAAAGCCGCGCGCGCCGCGCTGCGTTATAAACCCCTTTCGCGCTTTCCGGCAGTGGAGCGCGATTTCTCTCTTGTCATTGCGGATGGAACCGGATTTGCCGGCGTCGAAGAAGCGATTCGCGCCTTGGGCATCGCCGAAGTTTCCTCGATCGAAGCCGTCGACCTGTTTCGCGGCAAAAACATGCCTGAGGGAAAATTTGCGCTGCTCGTGCGCGTAAAGTTTGAAAGCTTGCAGGCCACGCTCACGGAAGCACAGCTCACCGATTTTTCTTCGCGCATTCTCTCTGCACTCGAACAAAAGCTAGGCGCCACTCTCCGCGCGTAGAGACATGTGGCATAGGCATCAGCCTGTGCGCTTTTAAATCCTGCAAGGACTAAACCCGCACAGGCTGAAGCCTATGCCACTTAAACCGATCGAATTTCGCCGCTCGTGGTTTTTGTGGC
>DATAPT010000373.1:0-5552 GCA_036265065.1 Candidatus Acidiferrales bacterium
CTGCGGCGAGCTGAATCTTCCAAAACACGGTCGCGCAAGTTGAACCCCGAAACTATTTTTCCGCGATCCGATTCCAGATTTAAATCGCACAGGATCACGTCGTAAATATTTCGGCTTGCAAGTTCCAACCCATGTTCGGAAGTAGCAGCGCAATCCACGAGGCATCCTCGGCCGGTTAAACTGTCCGTGACAAGTTCCAGAATACTTTCCTCGTCGTCCACCACCAGAATTTTCTTTCGCGCAAGAGACTGGTTTGCCTTGTCTGGAAAGTCCATCACAGAATTTTTTGCGGATACGGGCGACTGAATAACCGCGGAGGACTCGGTGCAGATCGGCAAGGACACAGTGAAAACAGAACCGCCATCCGGCTGCGGTTGTGCGGAAATATCGCCGTTATGCTCGCGAATAATTGCCAGGCAAATGCTAAGGCCCAGGCCGGTCCCGCGCCCGGGACGCTTCGTTGTAAAAAACGGATCAAAAATGCGCGGCAGCAATTCGCGCCGGATACCCACGCCATCATCCTGAAACGTAATCAGCACCCGGTCTCCCACCACTCCCAGTCGTATACGCAGCGTGCCATGGTCGCGCACTTCGTTGATGGCCTGCTCGGCATTCACGATCAGGTTCAAGAACACTTGCGTCAGTTGATTGGAATCTCCCTGTACGGTGGGCAGGTCGTGCTTCGCGGATACCTCCACCTGAATATGATTGGAATGCAGGGAATGCTCGTGCAGTTGCAAAGTGCGCAGCACGAGGTCCGGCAAATGAAGAAGCGTGCTGCGCGGCGTGGACGGGCGAGAGAAAACCAACAGGCTCTGCACAATGTGGGCGGCGCGGCGAGCCTGGCGGTGCGCCAAATCCAACTGGCGCGATTTGCGCTCGTCCGTCGACTGGTCGCGCAACAACTCGGTCACTCCCAAAATTGCAGTCAACGGATTGTTCAATTCATGAGCCACGCCGGCAATCATCTGTCCCATCGCCGCGAGGCGCTCCGATTGAATCAGCTGCTGCTGAAGCCGTTGTTGCTCCGTGATGTCTCTCGCGGATGCGATCACGCCGATGATTCGTCCCGTTTCGTCGTGCAGCGGACGGGCGGAAGCGCGGAAGATGCGCCACGCCCCGCTCTTATGCTGGGTCCGGTATTCAATTTGCCCTTCGGTCAGGCGCTTGAAAATCAGGTCGTCAAACATTTCAAGCAGCGCGGCACGATCCGAGGGATCCGTTCGCGCGCCCATTCTCTTCCCGATTAATTCTTCAGGGTGGAAACCCAGAATGTCATAAATTTGCGGGCTGACGAACGTGTAGCGCCCCACTGTGTCCAGCGCAATGACCAGATCCGGGAAGCTGTCCATCAGCCGTCCGGCGAATTCCTGCTCGCGGTGCAGGCGCCGTTCCATTTCGCGCTGCTCGGTTACATCCACGAAAGTGCCCTGATACCGCACGAATTTGCCGGATGGGTCGCGGATGACCGCCGTGGTGTGAACAGCAACCACATCCCTTTTGGGCTCTTTGTGTTTTAGCGTGATTTCATGCGCACGCAAGAAACCGACATTGTTCAACAGATTTTGTTCTTCGATGCGGTCTTCCGCTCTGCGATAAAGTGAAGAAATTTGGCAGTTCAGCAATTCTTCCTTGCTTTCATAGCCGAGCATTTGTGCCAGCGCGGGATTCACTTCGGTAATCCGATCGTCCACGGATGCCAGATAAACTCCCTCGCGCAAAGTTTGAAAAAGTTCCGTGAATCGAGTTTCGCTTTCGCGTTCTTTAGTCACGTCGCGCGCGAAGCCGCTGATTCCGAAAACCTCGTTGTCACGCACGATCGCATGCAGCACGCAATCAAAATAACGAAGGTCGCCCGTATGCTTCACTCGGGCACGAACCACACCGGTCCACCGGCGCCGTTGCAGGAAGCGCGGCAGCCACTGCTCCAGCGCGAGTCTGTCACTGGCCTCGGGCAAGTCAAAGAATTCATCGAGCGAACGGCCAACAACATCGGTAAACGAAAGGTTCAACAGATTCGCGAAACTCCGGTTCACGGTGAGAATCTTGCCGTTGTTGGTTACCGAAAATAGCAGGTCTTCAAAGGTGTCGATCAAGTCGCGATAACCTTGTTGAGATCGGGAAATCAGCGAAAAGAGTTGATCGAATTGATCGGGATTCTGGGCGTCACTCGATCGATGCTGAATGCCCTGGATCAGTCCTCGTAATGCAGAGATTTCATTGGTCTTGATCCAGGCATAGCCAACAAATAGAAAAACAATGACTACCATTGCTACGGGTAATGCTTCCAAATGGTGTGGCAGGGAGCGAATGGATTGCCAGGTGGAAACGGCAAGTGCCAATGCCAGACACCCCAAAAGAATAAGAGCGGCGCGCCAGACTTCAAGTTCATGACGGGTTAGTCGATCACGGTCCGATTTCGCTATGGGCGATTCGGCCAAAACTTCTTCACGGGGTGTGGAATTTGTGTTCATCACCAAACCGAGTTGGAAGGTCCCTCCGGCGGGCTGGTAGCCTGGGAGAGTTGCCTCGCTCGCAAATTATGCTGCCAACCTCGAAGTCGAGCAATGCCCGCTCATAAGGAAAATAGCGAAGTCGCCAACCCTTTCTAAAATCAGGAGTAATCTCGAGATCTGCTTAACTTACCTGCTTACGTCACAATAAGTATGCTCAGAGCCATTTCAGATGCGCTCCACAATGTTTCAAATGTATATCAAGTGCCGTCTATGAATTACGCCCCAACCCCCTTGAGGCGTGGCAGGAGCGCCACAGCGTTATCTCTCTGAATGGCGAGCACATCCTGCATGGGCAGACCCAAACTATTCAGCCCGTCTACGATCGATGCCACAGTCCAATAGGGGAGATCCGATCCAAAAAGAAGATGGCTAACGGAAAATAGTTTCAACACAGCTGCCATCGCCGGAGGATTCGTGGCCACGCTGGCCACATCGTAATATTGACGCTGCAATTCGCCCTCAAATCCATCGGGAATGATGGCAGCGCGTTGCTCCGGCGTCATTTTCTTCGCGACACCGGAGATCCGGGTGAGCAGCATGGGTAAAGTCCCCCCACCGTGCGAGAAAATAAATCGGATGTTCGGACAGCGCGCAAATGTGCCCTTATAAATCAAGCTCGTAATGGTCCGCGTCGTATCCGTTGGAAATTCGATGATCGATTCGTTCAGCGGCGGAATGGGATCCGAACAGCAAGTTACCGTAGGATGCACGAAAACAATGGCCTTACGGCGATTGAGCTCGTTCATTACGGGAGCATATTTCGGATCGCCCAGCAATTTTCCGTCCTCATAGCTGGTCAACAGGCCAATGCCATCCAGTTTTAACGTGTCCAGCGCATATTCAATTTCGCGTAAACTTCCATCAATATCCGGCAACGGAATCGCCGCCCACATTCCAAAGCGCCCCGGATAATCCTTGATTATCTGCGCTCCGTACTCATTGCACTGGCGTGCCCAGGCGCGCCCTTGCTGATTGTCTCCAAGCCACACACCCGGACTGGTGAGCGATCCGATGGCTGTCGCCACTCCACATTGATCCATCTGGTCGAGAGAAAATTTCGGATTCCAATTTGTGCGCAGCGCTCTCTGGCTGTCCGTCTCCGAAAATTTACTCGCAATTTCCGCGACATATTTCGGCGGATAAAAATGGTGATGCATATCCACGATTCGCGGCGCGACGCTCTTGCTTTGCCCAAACGAGCTTGGCGCCAGCGCCATTCCCGCTCCAGCTGAGGCGGCGCATGCGGAAAGGATCCCCAACATTTCTCTTCGCGAAGGATTGCGTAAATCGCATTGCCGCTTTTGCTCCGCAGCGAGGCTTGCCAAAAGTGATTCCCCAGGCTTCATGTTTCGCTTCCCTTCCGCTCCCGATTCCTGTCGCAAGTGGTTTGGAGGACTCTAGTTATCACGTCTGACGAACTGTCGTCACCTGAGAAATTACGCATTGCCCTGGTCAGATGGACTATGCTGCAAGTGGGCATTGTGTGGGCTCCTGCGCCAGCTTTTTGATATTTTTGCGTAACGAGAGCCGTTTATCCCACTCAGAACATCCTAAGAGTGAAGCCATACCGAATGAGAAACGAGGGAAAATATGGACCACCGAAAATTAGGAAAAAACGGACCGCAAGTTTCCGCCTTGGGGTTAGGTTGCATGGGTATGTCTTTTGCCTACGGCCCCACGGATGACGAAGAATCGCTGCGTGTCCTTCATTGCTACATGGAGCTTGGCGGAAATTTTCTGGATACGGCTGAAATTTATGGCCCTTATAAGAACGAAGAACTTGTCGGCCGTTTCTTGCGCGAAATTTCCCGCGATAAAGTCATTGTTGCGACCAAGTTTGGCTTCCGCATCGGTCCCGGCGGGAGCCGCGCCGTGGACAGCTCGCCTGAAAACGTTCGACGCGCCTGCGACGGCAGTCTGAAACGCCTGGGCATCGACACCATCGATCTGTATTACCAGCATCGCGTCGACCCGAACGTTCCGATCGAAGAAACCGTTGGCGCGATGGCCGAGCTGGTTTCCGCCGGAAAAGTTCGCATGCTCGGCTTGTCGGAAGCAGGCCCGGAAACCTTGCGCCGCGCAGTGAAAGTCCATCCCATTGCCGCGCTGCAAAGCGAATACTCGCTCTGGTCGCGCGAAGTCGAATCCAACGGCGTCCTATCCACCTGCCGCGAACTCGGCATAACCTTCGTCCCCTACAGCCCCCTCGGCCGCGGTTTCCTCACCGGCGCAATCCAAAAGCTCGAAGACCTCGACCCCACCGATTGGCGCCGCACCAACCCCCGCTTCGGCGAAAAAGCCCTGCAGGAAAATTTGAAACTGGCCGCAGCCGTAAAAGAGTTGGCCAAGGAAAAAGGAGTATCGCCCGCGCAACTTGCGCTCGCCTGGGTCCTCGCCCAAGGCAATGACGTAGTCCCAATCCCCGGCACAAAGCGCGTGCGCTACCTGGAAGACAACATGGGCGCCCTCAACGTGAAGCTAACCGAGAGCGACAATAAGAGAATTGCCGACCGCATAGCACAATTCAAAGTCGTCGGTGACCGCTATACGGCGGATATGATGGCGCTGGTGCAAAAGGCCTAGTGTTTTACTCCTTGGTCTCTCCAGGCCGGCCAGTTCAATCTTCCGGTGGCCAGCGTTGTGCGCCGTGAATTACACCTGCTATTTCTACAGCATCTTTGACCACGCGATAGATGACCAGGAAAGGAAGAGATGGCACTGGCAATTCGCGCGTGCCTTCCAAGCGCCCGATCCTGCCGCGATGAGGAAAGGAACTCAATGAACCAATTTGTCGTAAATTGTTTTGGCGACTCGTTGTGCGGCGGGAGCGTTTTCTTTGCGAATATACTCAATGATGCGAAACAAGTCTTGAGACGCGGCAGTTGACCAGCGAATCGGCATTTATGAGCGAAACATTTGGCCGATGCGCGCGCCAATTTCTTCGTGGGTGGCAAACTCTTCGTTATCCAGCTGTGCGAGCCCCGTCTTCACCTTTTGACGAAACCAGGCGTCATGCTCAAGATAGTGCTCTACAAG
>DATAPT010000374.1:0-10088 GCA_036265065.1 Candidatus Acidiferrales bacterium
CTGAATAGGACTTTTGTACTATTGTTGCTTAATAGCCACCTGATCGAATGGCCATCCGAGAGGGTGGATGGCTTGTTACCTCGATCTCGGATTGGAGACACTTTGACCATGTTTCGATCAAATCCGATCCACTTCAGAAGATGTAAATCAATCGAGTAACCCATATGGAGTGTAGCACTGCCCTCCCTGCACAAACAAGAACCCAAAATAGATTGAAAGGTTGCACGGGGATTACTTAAAAATCGGCTGGAAATTTTCACAGTGGAAAACAAATGCCTACGGCGGTTCCCAAATCATTCTCATTTCAAGTAGGATGATCCCACCCTTATGACACCAATTGTCATTCACGCGGACCGTTTATTTACCCCATTCGAGGAGATGCAGGACGCGATCCTGGTCATTCGAGGTGGCAAAATTTCGGCAATGGGGCGACGAGGCGAAGTCGAAACCCCGCGCGGAGTTCGTGAAATCGATACGCGAGGAAAAATTGTAGTACCGGGTTTTGTGGATATCCACATCCATGGCGCGGGCGGACACGATGTAATGGAGGGGACGTTGGACGCATTGGAAGCCATTGCCGCCACGGTTGCCACCCATGGGACAACATCGATTGTGGCCACCACCGTCACGGCTAGCGAAATTGAAACGTGCGCCAGCGTAAAAGGCATTGCCACCTATATTCTACGCTCCTGGGAGAATGCACCCCGTGAGCTATCCGCCGAGATTCTGGGAATCCATTTTGAGGGGCCCTTTATCAGCACGGCGCGACGCGGCGTACACCCATCCAAGTGGATCGCCGCGCCTTCCAGCGAGATACTCGATCAAATTCTTAAGAAGGCGCGCGGCACGGCGCAAATCATCACTCTCGCGCCGGAATTGCCTGGAGCGCTCGATTTAATTGCGGAAGCGCGCAGGGCGGGCCTGGTCATCTCACTAGGACACACGGACGCCACCTACGAACAGGCAATCGCCGCGATTGAGGCGGGAGCCACGCATGCCGCGCATGTTTACAATGCCATGCGGCCATTTTCGCATCGCGAAACGGGGGTGCTGGGCGCTGTGTTGACTTCGCCCAAGGTAAGCGCCGAACTGATTGCGGATGGTGTTCATGTGGATGAAGCGGCTATTCGGATCCTCTTAGAGATGAAAACTCCGGAGCGCGTGATCCTCGTAAGCGATGGGATTTCCGCCACAGGCATGCCCGATGGCAGATATCAGTTGGGATTGTTTGAAGTGAAAGTTTCCAAAGGCGTGGCGAGGAACGCCGAGGGAAAGCTTGCGGGGAGCACGCTTACGCTGGACCGCGCGCTGCGAAACATAGTCGCGCTGGGCGTGCCATTTCCTTCGGCGCTGCGAATGATCACGGCGAATCCCGCGCGGCAGGTCGGCCTCGCGGCCCGCAAGGGCATTTTGGCCGTAGGAGCGGACGCCGACCTCGTTTTGCTGAATGACAAGCTGGAGGTATCCGGCGTGATGACCAAGGGAGTGGGCTTGAACATAGGGAAGTGAATATGCGGGTTGCGTATCCCGATCTATCCAAAGATCGCGAAAATTAGAGCTGCGCGGTAAATTTAACTTCACTGATATATAAAAAGAGGCATGGAAAAAATTCAGAACTGCGTTGTCTTCAAAACGACTGCCTTCAACACTACAGTGCAGAGAGATTATTTCATCAAACCATCGTGCTTCGGCGATGACGCCGCGCGGTGGATTATGGTGGAGCTTGGAATTCACGGATTTCATACCGATGTAGAGCCGAGCCAGGAAGATTTTGGATGGCATTTTACCTTTGAGGCCGCAGGCGTCAGTCACCATGCCGTAATCGGCTACCGGCCGGGAGCCTACGGCGGCGAAGGCGAATGGATTTGCTGGGTGGAACGCAGGGTCGGGCTACTTGGGAAAATGCTTAAAATGACCAAGGAAATCAAGCCAGAAGCGACGAAAGCCATTCAGGAAGTTTTATCATCATCGCCAGCGGTAAGAGTCGTGAAGTTTTGCGATATTCGTGAACTGTAAGAAAAACTTCCGGCTCAACCTGGGAACGCCAATCTCCTGATTGGCGCGTGGCAAAACGCCAATCACGAGATTGGCGTTCCCAGGAAATGTACAATCCCGTAAGAATTTTGGGTTAACGATTCAGGGGAATATTTAATTCGGAGGAAAGGATGTGGGGATCGAACGGGCTGCAGGCAAAGAAGCGCTCACCGACCTTTATTGTGGGCACTTTTCTGCGGCCATTATTCACTTCCATCACTAGATCTTCCGCGTCCGGTTCCTCATCGATATTCACTTCGATGAAGTTCACTCCGCGATCTTTCAGGAATTTTTTGGCACGACGGCAATCCACACACCAGCCCGTGCAGTACATTGTGATTTGTTCCATGGAGTATTAGATTTTAGCGGCGCAAGAAACGATTCCGTTAAGTTCAATGCCCCGCGGATGCGGATGAAGCAACAGGAGTTGCGCCTGCTTTGGCGGCAACCTGCAACCGCGCCTGGGCGCGCGCGAGCGAGGCTTCCGCGCGTTTCCAATCCACGGTCGGGTCGTTGGGAGTGGCCATTCTTTTTTGAGCGCGATCGCGGGCGGCCTCAGCGCGTGCCACGTTAATTTCTTCGGCACGTTCCGCAATGTCCGCCAGCACGATGACGCGATCGGCCAAAACTTCCACAAAGCCGCCAAACGCGGTGCAATACATCGTGCGATTTCCGACCTGATAGCTCAATTCCCCGATGCCCAATTCAGCGAGCAGCGGGGTGTGCCCGGGCAACACGCCAATGTATCCGCCGCGCACAGGAATCTGCGCCTCGTTCACCGCTTCGCGCACCACTTGCCGCGCCGGTGTGACTACTTCGAGTGTGAATGTGTCCGCCATGAATTCGGGTGACTAGTGACTGGTAACCGGTGACTGGTGAAAAAACAAGAACATGCCCATATGCACGATCCGATTTTCACCAGTCACTAGTCACCAATCACCAGTCACAGCTCCTATGCCGTCGCCGCCATTTTCTCGGCCTTTTCGCGCGCTTCTTCGATTGTGCCGACCATGTAGAACGCCTGCTCCGGCAGATCGTCGTGCTTGCCTTCGACGATTTCCTTGAAGCCGCGCACGTTGTCGGCGATTTTCACGTACTTGCCTTCGAGGCCTGTGAACTGCTGCGCGACGAACATCGGCTGCGACAGGAACTTTTCGATTTTTCGCGCGCGCGTTACGGCCTGCTTGTCTTCGTCCGAAAGTTCTTCGATACCGAGAATCGCGATGATGTCCTGCAAATCCTTATAACGCTGCAGGACGCCTTTGACCGCGCGGGCCGTGTTGTAATGATCTTCGCCGACGACGCGCGGATCGAGAATGCGCGAGAAGCTCGCTAGCGGATCGACCGCCGGATAAATTCCGCGTTCCACGATTTGGCGGCTCAGGTTTGTGGTCGCGTCCAGGTGCGCAAACGTCGCAGCCGGAGCGGGATCGGTGTAATCGTCCGCGGGCACGTAAATCGCCTGAACGGAAGTGATCGAGCCGTGCTTGGTGGACGTGATGCGCTCCTGCAATTCGCCAATTTCGGTGTTCAGGTTTGGCTGGTAACCGACGGCGGAAGGCATGCGGCCGAGCAGCGCGGATACTTCCGAGCCGGCCTGCACAAAGCGGAAAATGTTGTCGATGAAAAGGAGAACGTCCAGGCCTTCTTCATCACGGAAATATTCAGCAACCGTCAAACCGGTCAGGCCCACGCGCAGGCGCGCGCCGGGCGGTTCCGTCATCTGGCCGTAAATCAGCGCCGCTCGCGACTTCTCTGAATTGCCGGGAACAACTACGCCCGACTCCTGCATTTCCAGCCACAGGTCATTTCCTTCGCGCGTGCGCTCGCCGACGCCGGCGAACACGGACACGCCGCCGTGCTTCATGGCGACGTTGTGAATCAACTCTTGAATCAAAACCGTTTTGCCGACTCCCGCGCCGCCGAAGAGGCCGATTTTTCCGCCCTTCAGATAGGGTTCGAACAGGTCCACAACCTTGATGCCCGTTTCGAACATTTCGAGTTCGGTCGACTGATCTACGAGTGATGGCGCAGGCCGGTGAATCGGATAACGCTTGTCGGTCTGCACAGGTCCGAGGCCGTCCACGGGCTCACCCAGCACGTTCATCACGCGGCCGAGTGCCGCGCGTCCCACCGGGACGGCAATCGGTCCGCCAAGGTCAACGGCCTTCATGCCGCGCACGACGCCTTCCGTCGCGGTCATGGCGACGGCGCGGACGCGCCCTTCGCCCAAGTGCTGCGCGACTTCGGCGACGATATTAATCGGCTCCGGTCCTTCAAAGCCTTCGCTGGTGATGTGCACAGCGTTATGAATTTCCGGCAAATGATGCTCCGGAAATTGCACGTCGATCACAGGCCCAATGACCTGGATGACGTAGCCGACGTTTCCTGTTTCGTGTTGCGCCATGTGGTGGCTCCTCGATGCGCCAAGTAGGACAGGCTTCAGCCTGTCGCTTTTGGTTTAATCCATCTCAATTGTTAAAAAACCGACAGGCTGAAGCCTGTCCTACTTACCCCGCCGATGCTGCGCCGCTCACTACTTCGATGATCTCGCGCGTGATGGCTGCCTGGCGGACCTTGTTCATGTGCAGCGTAAGCGCGTCGATCACGTCGGAGGCGTTGCTCGTTGCGGATTCCATGGCCGTCATTCGCGCGGCGTGTTCCGCGGCGGAGCTTTCGGCCAGCATTCGGAAAATTTGCATTTCCACATAGCGCGGCACGAGCCGGTTGAAAATTTCCTCGGCGGGCTGCTCGTAAATGTAATCCACGAGTTCGCCAGCTGAGGCCGGAGGCGCGTCTTTCTTCTGTTCGCCGAGTGCGGAGCGCTCCAGGGGCAAAACTTTTTCGACGCGCAGGGTTTGCGTCATCACGTTCTTGAACTCGTTGTAAACCAGATAGACGGAATCGGCGGCGCCTGACTCATAAATCTTCATGACTTCCGCGGCAATTTCCGCGGCCTTGCTGAGTTCGGCGCGCGAGGTGACGTCAATATACTCGCCGACAATTTTCCACTGGCGCTTGCGGAACGCGTCGCGGCTTTTCTTGGAAATAGCAATAATTTCAACTGCCTTACCTGTTTTTTCGCGCAAGAAATCGAATGCGGTGCGCAACACGTTGGCGTTGAATGCGCCGCACAGTCCCCGTTCGCCTGCGGTGACGAGCAGCAGGATCTTTTCTTCGGGGCGCTGCGCGAGGAGCGGAAATTGTTCTGGATTTTCGATGCGCGACATCGCCGAGCGCAAAACTTCGCGTATCCCGCTGGCATAAGGGCGCAGAGAGACAGCGGTTTCCTGCGCGCGGCGCAAACGCGCAGCCGCGATAAATTTCATCGCGCGCGTGATCTGCTGCGTGTTCTTTACGGAGCGAATACGCCGCCGAAAGTCGAGAAGTGTGGGCATCGAATAGGGTCCGGTGCCGGATTAAGCGCGCGCGACTGCCGCGCCGGCCTGGAATTGCTCCTTGAATTCACCGATGGCGCGCTTCAACTCGGGTCGCGCTTCATCGGTAATTTGTTTCTTCTGAGCGATTTGCGTCAGCAGAGAGCCGTATCGAGTGTGCACAAACTCGATCAGGCCTTTTTCAAAGCGCTGAATGTCGGCCACCGCCACATCGTCCGTCATGCCGCTGGTGCCCGCAAAAATCACAAGAACCTGTTCCTCAACGGCGAGGGGCGAAAATTGCCCTTGCTTCAAAATTTCCGTGAGGCGCTGGCCGCGCGCGAGCTGTGCCTGCGTCGCTTTGTCGAGCTGGTCAGAGCCGAACTGCGCGAAGGCCGCCAGTTCGCGATACTGCGCGAGGTCCAACCGCAATGAGCCGGCCACTTGCCGCACGGCTTTAATCTGCGCGTTGCCGCCGACGCGGCTCACCGAAAGACCCACGTTAATCGCGGGACGGATGCCGCTGTTGAACAAATCCGCTTCCAGATAAATCTGGCCGTCGGTAATCGAAATCACGTTGGTCGGAATGTAGGCCGAGACGTCGCCCGCCTGCGTTTCGATCACGGGCAGCGCGGTCAAGGAACCCGCGCCCAGCTTGTCATTCAGCTTCGCGGCGCGTTCCAACAAGCGCGAGTGAAGATAAAAAACGTCGCCCGGAAACGCTTCGCGTCCGGGAGGGCGTCGCAGCAAGAGCGAAATTTCTCGATAGGCCTGCGCGTGCTTGGAAAGGTCGTCGTAAAAGCAGACGGCGTGGCGCTTGGAATCGCGGAAATATTCGCCCATCGCGCAAGACGCGTAAGGAGCGATGTACTGCAAGGTTGCCGGTTCGGTGGCGGAAGCCGCGACGACGATCGTGTAGTCCATCGCGCCAGCATCCGTCAGAACTTTTACCATTTGCGCGATCGTCGAACGCTTCTGGCCGATGGCGCAGTAAATGCAGATTACGTCGCCACCCTTCTGGTTCAGGATCGTGTCCAGAATGATGGCGGTCTTTCCGGTCTGGCGGTCGCCGATGATCAACTCGCGCTGGCCGCGCCCAATCGGAATCATGGAGTCGATGGCCTTAATGCCGGTTTGCAGAGGTTCACGCACAGGTTGCCGATCGACGACACCGGGCGCGATGCGCTCGATCGGGATGCGCTGCGTTGTGGCAATGGGACCTTTGCCGTCGAGCGGTACGCCGAGCGGATTGACGACACGCCCCACCATGGCTTCGCCCACGGGCGCGGACATAATTGTTCCGGTGCGCTTGACCGTGTCGCCTTCCTGCACCAGCGTGTATTCGCCGAGTAGCACGGCGCCTACCTGATCTTCTTCCAGGTTCAGCGCGATGCCAAACACGTCATGCGGAAACGCCAGCATTTCGCCGGACATGGCTTTTTCCAGGCCATAAATACGCGCAATACCGTCACCGACCGAGATAACCGTGCCCACTTCCTCGACCGCAACGGCCTGCTCATAATTGGCGATCTGCGCCTTCAGTATTTTTGTTATTTCATCCGCTTTAATCGATGCCATTCCAACTCCTATTCCGAAATCATTTGGGCACGCATGCGTTCGAGCTGTGTGCGTACGGAACCGTCATAAATCGTCGAGCCGATTCGCACAACGGCGCCGCCGATCAGCGCTTTATCCGTTGTGTATTGCGCCTGCACCTTCTGGCCTGTGAGTTTGCTGAGAGCCGCGCCGAGCTCCGCGCGCTCGACTTCCGTCAAATCCGCAGCAGAAGTAACCGCTGCTTGCGTGATTCCCATGCGCGCGTCCAGCAGGCGGCTGAAAGCCTGCTCAATTTCGATGAGCATCGCCGCGCGGCGCTGATCGACAATCACAAAAAGATAATTGCGCAGCGTGCGGCTCGCGCCCATGCGATTGACAATTTCTTCGATCACCTTATGTTTCACAGCGCGCGCAATCGAGGGATTCGCGAGAAGCGAGTGCAATTCCGCCGATTCGCGCATCAGGGTCGCAAAATCCGCGAGCTCGTGTTTGACCTGATCGGCCTGATGATTTTCTAGCGCGACGTCCACCAGCGCCCCTGCATACCGCTCGGCCAGAGCCTTCAATTCGCGCCTCTTTCCAGCTTGCCGAGGAATGACTGAAACATTCTCGAACGAATTTCCGGGTTCATCCTGGATGCCACGAGCGCCGCCGCGCGTTCCACGGACATCGACGACGCGACATGGCGCAACTCCTGCTGCGCGGCGCGCTCGGAAGCGGCCATTTCCGCGGCAGCGGCCTGATTAATTTTTTCGATTTCCGCAATACTGGATGCTTTCAGGCGTTCGCGTTCCGCCGCCCAGTTTCGCTGCGCTTCTTCACGCAAAGCCGCCAAATCGTGGTCAAGGTTGTGAACTTTTGCATTGGCCTGGGCCAATTCGCGGTCGGCTTCGGCCTTCACTGCGGCGGCTTCCACGATGCTGGCGGATATTTCTTTTGCGTTCGACCGGAAAAATGCGCCGCCATGCTTGACGATCAGAAAACCGATCGCTCCAAAGACAATAAGAAAATTAATCCAGCGGAAAAGGATGCCCAAGGGAGAGTCGGCAGGATCAGCTTTTGCGCCTTCCTCTGCAAAGGCAGGAAAAGCAATGAAGAGGGAGACCAATAAGGCTCCCGAAGCAAGAGATAGATAACGTTGGCAGGTTTTCATCGGATGCCCTTGCCCTGCAAACTTCCTGGATTGTTGGGAATTCCCGCCAGAATTGCCTCGGCAATGTCGTCAGCCAAAACTCCGCTGGATTGCTGCAGTTCCGCTTCCGCTGCTTTCACTTCCGCTGCCAGCGCCTTTTTCGCTTCCTGAATGGCGCCCTGGGCGGTGGCGCGCGCGGCGTTAATTGTGGCCTGCCGCGCTTCGAGCGTGCGACGACGCTCCGCTTCCTGCTCCGAAAATATCTGACCGCGCGTTTTCTTTACAGTGTCGTTATACTTTTGCAGCAGTTCGCGCGAGGCGACCCGCTCGGCTTCCGCTTCCAGTTTCGCGCCTTCGGCGCGCTGTTGGCGCTCGGAAAGCACTCGCATCATGGGATTGAAAAAGCTCCATCGAAGAAACAAATAGAAAAAGAAAACGATAATGACTGTGGGGACAGCCGAGAGAAATAACTGAACGAGTTGGTTAACGATTTCCACTGATTATGATAAGGGACCCGACTATGCCTGCCGACATTTTATAATGAGCAATATCCGTGGGGCACACCCACACCTTCGCCCTCGGACATATCCTTGCTGGACAAAGGAGTGATTTTATAGCATCCGAAAGGCTTTCACGCAAGCCCCACGGAAGGCTTTGCAACATTTTTAGCTATAAATCTCAATTCCGGCATTTGGGGAAGATATTTCCCTTTTTTTTTAGCGGTCGATTGTTCCTTTTTGGCACTGGGTACCGTATTTATTTCTCTGTGAGATCGCCCTCTCCATCCTTAATACTGCTGGGCGGAGAACTCGCGACGAAGCCGTGGATTGTCTTGGACATGCGGCGCTCAGTGGCGTCGGCGTCTCGCCGGCGGGTTTTTAACCCTCCTTGAGCGACGCAAGACCGCCGGTGAGACGCCGACTGCCTTGCCGTGGCTTTCGTAGAGCACGCTCGCTTTTTGAGCGGGCAGGTTTTTGCCCATCGCAATTTAATTTGCGGCGCTCCGCAGCGCAGTGCGTGCTTGCTGGGGCCAAACCGGGCGCGATAGAATGAGCCCGCGATGTGCCCGGCTATTCCCAAGATCCAAAGATAAAATTGCCCGCCGAGCATTTCTTTCGTGCACCCGATGAAGCGAATTGGATAAGGAGATCGAATGCCCGCGTTCCCTGGTGTGGATTTTCTGGATTTCGATTCGCTCCTGAATGATGAAGAGTTGCTCGCACGCAAGACCGCCCGGCAGTTCGTGGACGAACACGTCATTCCGATCATCGAAAAACACAATCGCGAAGCGACCTTTCCCTTGCAGTTGTTGCCGAAACTGGGCGAAATGGGATTTTTTGGCGCCAACCTGGAAGGCTACGGTTGCGCAGGAATGTCCAATGTCGCCTACGGGCTCGTGACGCAGGAACTGGAGCGCGGCGATTCCGGACTCCGCAGCTTCGTTTCCGTGCAGAGCGCGCTCGTGATGTATCCAATCTTCAGCTACGGCTCGCCGGAACAAAAGGATAAGTGGCTGCCGCGCCTGCAAAGCGGAAAAGCGGTGGGATGCTTTGGCCTTACTGAGCCGCAATTCGGGTCCAACCCGGGAGGCATGCTGACGCGCGCCGTATTGCGCGGCGATCGCTACATATTGAACGGCGAAAAAATGTGGATCACGAATGGATCGCTCGCCGATGTCGCGCTTGTGTGGGCAAAATGCGAGGATGAAAAAATTCGCGGCTTCCTGATTGATAAAGGGACGCCGGGTTTTAAGGCCTGGGATGTGCATGGAAAACTTTCGCTGCGCGCATCGATCACTTCCGGGCTGGCGATGAACGATTGCGAAATCCCCGCGGAGAATGTCCTTCCGGGCGTCGCAGGCATGAAGGGTCCACTCAGCTGCCTGACGCAGGCGCGCTACGGAATCGGCTGGGGAGCGATTGGCGCGGCCATGGCCTGCTACGACACCGCTTTGCAATATGCAAAAACGCGCAAACAATTTCAGAATA
>DATAPT010000375.1:0-6754 GCA_036265065.1 Candidatus Acidiferrales bacterium
GGTTTAATTTCTCCAGGTTTTCTCCTCCTTATCTCTATGTCCTCTGTGTTGAAATCCGGCGCTTTTAGCACCCCCCCGCCCGCCAAAAAACTTGACAACCAGTACATACCTGCGTATTCTCACACTCGCATGCACTCAAACTCTTATTATTGGTTCGCCTTTACGTACCGCTTCCCTTGGGTGGGAAGCGGCCAGGGGCGGATCGCGCGCACGACGAGGTAAAGCGAAAAGTTAGAAAGCGCGAAAGAATCCCAGAACTGGCCGCGAGAACCCAAAGGGTCCCGCGGTTTTTTTATTTTGCGCTGACGAAAGCGAGCTTCCTTAAGAGCTCGCAACACGGCAGGAAGCCAAAGGAGACTCGCAATGATCGTCAATATGTCGGCAACGGCAACCAAGGAACAAGTGGAGCACGTTATGGACAGAATCAAAGAATGCGGATTCCTTCCTCACCTGATTCAGGGCGCGGAGCGCACCGTGATCGGCGTAGTCGGAAAAAATCGCGGGCGTCGCGCCGAAGTCGAAGCGCTAAAAGTCGCGCCGGGAGTGGAGGATATTATCTCCATCTCGCAGCCGTTCACGCTGGTCAGCCTCGAACTTCAGCCCAATCGCACCATCGTGGACGTGTCGGGCGTAAAGATTGGCGGACCCGAGTTGATCGTGATGGCCGGGCCGTGCTCGGTCGAGTCGCGCGATCAGCTTATGCAGACCGCGCGCGGGGTAAAGGCTGCCGGAGTGCACCTGCTTCGCGGCGGCGCGTACAAGCCGCGCACCTCGCCCTACGATTTCCAGGGCCTGGGCCTCGAAGGGTTGAAAATCATGGCGGAGGCGCGAGAAGAAACCGGCCTGCCGATCGTCACCGAAGTGATGGGCGTCGAAGACCTCGACGCGATTGTCGAGTACGCCGACATGCTGCAGGTAGGCGCGCGCAACATGCAAAATTATCCGCTCTTGCGAAAACTTGCCACCGTACCGCGGCCTATTCTGCTGAAGCGCGGCCCATCGGCCACCATCAAAGAATGGCTGCTGGCTGCGGAATATTTGCTTTCAGGCGGGAACCCCAACGTGGTTTTGTGCGAGCGGGGAATTAAGACATTTGACTCCGAGCTGAGAAATACTCTCGATCTTGCGGGTGTCGCTCTCGCCAAGGAACTTTGCCACTTGCCCATCGTAGTCGATCCATCGCATGCAACAGGGCGACGAAGCCTGGTTCCTGCCGCCGCGCGCGCTGCGGTCGCCATCGGCGCCGATGGCATCATCGTCGAAGTGCATCCTTGCCCCGAGCGCGCTCTGTCCGACGGTCCGCAATCGCTCGACTTGCCGGGTTTCGCCGCCATGATGAAGGGCCTTCAGCCAGCGATCGCCATGGTAGCCGCTGGGCGGTAGTGCGCTTCTGGTGGCGCGGGCTTCAGCCTGCGGAATTTAGGCCTTGCAAGGCCCAAACCCCGCAGGCTGAAGCCCGCGCCACGTAAGGCCATTACCCTATCGCGCCGACCAAATAATTCCATCCGGGTCCGTGCCAATCGGCACCACGGTCAAAATTTTTCGCGTTGCCACGTCCACAGTGCTCAATTCATTCGCATTCGCATTTGTGACGAACAATCGCCGCCCATCCCCGGAAAAATATAGGCTGCTCGGAGCTTTGGCCATTTCGAGAGCGGCAATCATTTCTCGGGCGTGCGCATCAAAAACAGTCGTCTGATTGCTGGCCGAATTTGTCACCCATACCTGCGCACCATCCGGAGTGAACGCCATTCGCTTCGGCCCTTTGCCACCGCTTGGAAAAGAGGCGACGATGGCGTCCGTTGCAGTGGAAATAATCGAAATTTTGGCGTCGATGCGGCTGGCGGCCCAGACCTCTTTTCCGTCCGGAGAAATCGCGATCCCCTCGGTGCCCGGCCCCGTGGAGATTATTTTCACTTCACCCGAAGTTTTATCGATCACGCTCAGGCTTCCAGAAACCGTATTGGTCACGTAAAACTTTTTTTCATCGGGCGTGTCCACAATCATGTGGCTGCGCACCTGATTCGTATTCCACACATGCAGAATTTTTCCGCTCGCGGAGTCCAGTTCGAGCACCGCCTGCGGAGTTTCCGTCGTAACCCACATCAGCTTGCCGTCATGGCTGAGGATCATTCCGTGCGGTCCCGTGTGCGTGCCCAGATCGAAAGTGGATTTCACTTTTCGGTCGACGAGATCGATCACCGTAATCGTATTGCCCGCCTTGTCGTGCAGCGTGTCTCCGGCGGGATAGACGCTATATCGCCCAAAATTGGAAACGTAAGCCGTGCGGCCATCTGGCGAAATTGCAGCTTCGTGCGGCCCCAACCCGGTAGGAAGTTTCAACAGAATTTTGTCTGTCGCAGGATCGATCAGTTCGAGCTGAAAATCAGATTTGCAAACCACGGCCAATGTGTCAGCCCATAATCGCGGAAGGAAAGCACATCCGGTGAGCAATGCAAGCAACGAAAATCTGACCAAGCTATTTTTCATACTAAATTTCTCCTGAATAATCCCAGATGACCCCATGCCATGTGTGGCGACCGTACTCCCGTCCAGGTTCCATGTCAATATTGGCATTTAAGTGGCGCGAGCTTTAGCCTGCGGGGTTTAGGTTTTGCAAGGACCAAACCCCGCAGGCTGAAGCCCGCGCCACAGAAATGCCAATCGATCCGATTTACAATCATAAAAATTCAGGCGGGTCGCATTTCATCGACCTCCATTGCAACTCTCCTGATATGATTCTGTAAATCGAAAGGGGAATAATGAAATTACAATTTGGTTTGATTATTGCTGTCATCGCCGTACTGGCGATTATTTATGGCTGTGGCAAATCGGAAAAGCCGGGAGCGGCCAGTTCCTCTAGCCCCGCGAAAGTAAGCGGCGCGGGCACAACCACTCCTTCCGGCCTGCAATATTGGGACATTGTGGTGGGCAGCGGTCCAACGGCCGTTCCCGGCAATATGGTTCACGTGCACTACAGCGGTTACCTTACGACTGGCGAAAAGTTTGACAGTTCCCGCGACCGCGGCGAGCCTTTTTCATTTCCGCTCGGTGCAGGTCAAGTCATTAAAGGCTGGGACGAGGGGGTTGCGGGAATGAAAGTGGGCGGCCAGCGGCAATTGCGAATTCCGCCGCAACTTGGCTATGGATCTGCCGGAGCAGGTGGCACGATTCCGCCAAACGCGACCTTAGTTTTTGACGTCGAGTTGCTCGGCGTTGACAAATAAACGTAGATAATTAATGGCGAATTGATATTAAGGGAGAAATTTATATGGCAAGCGAGACACGAGTTAACAGCACTTCTCGCGTCACCGTCGTTCCTTCAGGCAAGGCGCTCGGCGCGGAAATCCGGGGTGTCGATCTGCGCGCGGTAAACGCTGACGATTTTGAGAGCATCCATCAAGCCTGGCTCGACAACTCCGTGCTGCTCTTTCGCGGGCAGAAATTGACGGATGATGATCTCATCGCCTTCAGCAAAATGTTTGGACACCTGGACTTCGCTCCCATTCAGGAAACAGGACGACGTTTCGTGGAGGGACATCCCGAAATTTATGTGGTGTCCAACGTGATGGAAAACGGCGTGCCCATCGGAAGCCTCGGCGCAGGTGAAGCAACCTGGCACACGGACATGTCCTACCTTCCCGATCCTCCGAAGGCGAGCATTCTGTATGCGCTGGAAGTTCCGCCGTCCGGAGGAAACACATACTTCTGCAGTATGTATCGCGCCTACGAAATCCTGCCCGATGCGCTGAAGAAACGCATCGAAGGAAAAATGCTCAAGCATGATGGCACATACAACAGCGGTGGCTACGCGCGGCAAGGCGTAATCGCTGTGGATGATCCCGTCAAATCTCCCGGCACATTTCATCCGCTCGTATGCACGCATGCCGAAACCAGGCGGCGTGGTCTATACCTCGGCCGCCGCCGCAATGCATATATACAAGGATTTTCCCTGCCGGATTCCGAAGCATTGCTTGACGAATTGTGGTCCTACATGGAGCGTGAAGAAATCGCCTGGCACAATGAGTGGCGCGTCGGCGATCTCGTATTCTGGGACAACCGTTGCACTATGCATCGCCGCGATCCCTTTGACGCCAGCTCGCGCCGCGTAATGCATCGAACCCAGATTAAAGGCCAGACAAGCCCAACCGCGTAACCGAAATTCGATGTGCCTTTGTAGCGCCGGCATCTTGCCGGCAGTTCTTTGAATTCGTTTCACGAGTCAAAACTTGCCTGCAAGATGCCGGCGCTACAAGAAACTGCACTTGAAATAGCAGCGGTCTCAAATCCATAGGAGCCAATCGATGGGCGCGAAAAAACTCTCGATCGCCATTGTCGGCGCCGGAATCGGCGGCATGGCCACCGCGGCCACGCTCCGCCAAATCGGCATGGACGTGCACGTTTACGAGCAAGCCCCCCGTTTTCTGCGAATCGGCGCGGGCATTCAGATGATGCCCAACTCGATGAAAGTCCTGCGCCGAATTGGCGTGGAAGAAAAAGTCCTGGCAACTTCGTTCAAGCCGTTTTCCCATTTGAACCGAAAGTGGGACACCGGTGAAGTGATTCGCGAGTTGCCTATGCCGGAAAGCCTTTTTGGCGCGCCCTATCTTTGCATGCACCGCGCGGACCTGCATGGCGCTCTCGCCGCGGTGGTGCCAGAAGAAATAGTTCACCTCGATAAAAAATTGGTAGGGATCGAGCAAACAGTGGGGCTAGTCACTCTCGCATTCGCCGATGGAACGAGTGCTCAAGCCGACGCGGTCGTGGGCGCGGACGGCGTCCACTCCATTGCGCGCGAAATCATGATTGGCGCCGATGAGCCGATCCACGAAGGACGCATCGCCTATCGCGCTATTTTCCCCGCCGCGTTGCTTAAGGGCATGGATATCGGTCCTTCTCGCACCAAGTGGTGGGGAATCGACCGCCACATTGTCATCTATTACACCAATGCCGATCGCAGCGAACTTTATTTTGTGACTAGTGTTCCCGAACCTGCGGAATGGCTGACGCGCGAATCCTGGTCGGCAAAAGGTGGCGTGAAAGAATTGCGCAAAGCGTACGAAGGTTTTCATCCCGATGTGCGCGCCGTTCTGGAAGCGTGCCCTGATTGTCACAAATGGGCGATTCTCGAACGCGAACCACTGGCTCGATGGAGCGATGGGCGTGTCGTGCTCTTGGGCGATGCCGCGCATCCCATGACGCCTTACATGGCGCAAGGCGGCGCGACATCGATCGAAGACGCGGCTGTCCTTGCGCGGTGTCTAGCCGAAACTGGCGGCGAAGATATTCCCGGAGCGTTCCAGCGATTTGAGGCGCATCGCAAACCGCGCACTTCGCGCATCCAGGCCATCTCCAGCGCCAACACCTGGATGAAAGGCGGAGACGAAGACACGAGCTGGCTATACGGCTACGACGCGTGGACCGTTCCGCTGACTCCATCGGAGCCATTCGTCAAGGCCATCTGAAGCAGCCAATGTAGCGCCCGCCTTCAGGCGGGCAATTGCTTAAATTCATAAATACCAATCATTGAGTCGCATCTCCGGATCGATTGTGAGACGCAGTGAATTTCACGAATGGACAGGCCGACGCCGGATTGCAGGAAGCCGTGCAAACTCGACGCGGATCGAGCGACGCGGCGATCCTACTCACGAGAATGGAGCAGGTGCCATTTTCCGGATGGCACAGGAATGCCCGCCTCGTCATGGGCAGCGCGACATTTTTCGATGCGTTTAATGCGTTGTCGCTGGCGTTCGCGCTGCCCACGCTGATTCGGATTTGGCACATTTCCCCGAAACAAAGCGGCTTGCTGATTTCCGCAAGCTACGTGGGGCAACTTGCGGGAGCGCTGGCGTTCAGCGCGCTTGCCGAAAAAGTGGGGCGCATTCGCGGCACGACGGCCGCAATCGCCATCATGTCCATCATGAGTTTTGGGTGCGCACTGGCTGGAAATTTTCAGGCGCTGCTCGCTTGCCGGCTCGTGCAGGGAATTGGCGTGGGTGGAGAAATGCCCGTAGCCGCCACCTACATAAATGAATTATCGCGCGCGCACGGCCGGGGAAGATTTTTCCTGCTCTACGAAATGATTTTTCCGCTGGGATTGATGGCGACGGGGCAGCTGGGAGCGTGGTTTGTTCCCGCGTTCGGTTGGCAATCCATTTTTCTTTTCGGCGGAATACCGGGGCTCATCATCGCGGTTCTCGTCGCGCGCCTGCCGGAATCGCCGAGATGGCTAATCTCCAAGGGTCGCCTTCAGGAAGCGGAAAAAATTGTCGAGCAAATGGAAGCCAGCACGCCGCGTCGAATTGCCGCGCCGGAAAATTCCCGCTCAGCCTCTGCGCCAAATTTGATGCAGCGCGGAAAATGGACTGAACTCCTTTCCTCTTTTTATCGCGGGCGCACATTGATCGTGTGGTTGCTGTGGGCGAGCGCTTTCTTCATCGCCAACGGCTTGAATAACTGGATGGCCAGCCTCTACAACACGGTGTATCACCTGAGCTTACGGCAATCGTTGCGCGCCGCATCCATGACCAACATCGCGCAAGTCGCCGTCCTGCTTATCTGCGCGTTCAGCATTGACCGCGTCGGCCGCAGAAACTGGACGGTCGGAGCATTTATTTTGGGTGGAGGCCTGCTGGCATATCTTGGGATCACCGGCGCACAGAGCGTTTTGAGTGTGATGATCTTTGGCACACTTGGCTACGGATTGATCGGCTCCATCAACGCGATTCTTTATCTTTACACTCCGGAAATTTAT
>DATAPT010000376.1:0-5204 GCA_036265065.1 Candidatus Acidiferrales bacterium
GGAAGCTCAAGCTCAGCAAACGGAAATTGCACACTGTCGTTTTGTGTCAGTTTGAAACGCAGTCGCCGCTCTCCCGGACCGGCGGAAAGCGCATCCGTATGGACTTCTTCGACGAGGTAAAGCGAACCGGCATCCGCACCCGTGATTTCTCTGGCCTTCAGGAGAATCATGTTGAGCAGCGCGCCAGCCTCATGCGTTTGCGACAGGGCAATGCCAATACGGTTCAGCATTTCCATCTCGCGTTCCGTGCGGGCGAGGTCAGCTTTCGCGTCGCGCTCGCGCTGCGCGAGCTCGATATTGGCGATCGCAGCGTCCACCGTCTTGCGAACAAGCGACGGTTTAGCTTTTCGCGGAAGCGTTGCAAAGCAGCCCGCGGCGTCCTGGGCTTCGCCGTTGCGGGAGACGCCGATAACGCGAACCCTCGGAGAACGCCGGGCCATACGCGTAACCGCCGTAAGGCCACCTGCACCAAGATCGGCGAAACACACTACGGGCAGATCATTGGATTCGGGCGCCGAAAATAAGCGGCGGCTGGGACGGTTTGGAAGAGCTTTTACCGAATATGTGCGGCTCAGCGGGCTGGCCAGGGAAGCGGCCAGGGAGTTCTCAAAATACCAAATTTGCGCACGCTGCGGCATGGAAGGGGCAGATGAATCGAGCAGAAAGACATTTCCGCCGGCTCTCTGCTGAGGAAAGTATATAGAAAACATTAAAAAGAAGGGATTAAGTCAATAGGACAGGTGTCGTTAAAGGTTGTAACTACTTACGGCACCAGCTATTGCCCTTACAAAGTCGGTTTGCTAGTCTCAAATTTAGTGAGAAATCTCACTTCCTGATCTATCGGCAGTAAAGTCATGCGAGTTTGCGGTGCTATCCCTCTATTCTATGTGGAACACTTGGGGTTGCCGCAATCGAATGAGGCTACTTTTGCATATTGAAATCGGCGCGCGCACCGATCTTGGGCGCGTCCGAAAAAACAACGAAGATTGCTATTTGATTGATTCCTCGCTGCAGCTTTTCGTGCTTTCGGACGGGATGGGCGGAGAGGCCCACGGCGAAGTGGCCAGCAATCTCTGCGTGCAGACGGTTTTGACGCATTGCCGGCAGGGTGAAAACAGCCGCACGACTCCGATCTTTGGAGAGTCCAGACCGGACGTTTCAGATCGGACCAATCGCTTGGCCAGCGCGATCCATCTTGCGAACCGCAAGGTATTTGAGACCGCCGCCTCGAATCCCGAACAGAGAGGGATGGGCGCTACGATTGTGGCCGCCTGGATCGACGCGCAGAGGCTTTCGCTGGCGCATGTGGGCGACAGTCGTGCGTATTTGCTTCGCGCCGGTTCCATGGAACAGCTGACCGCGGATCATTCGCTGGTCGCGGAAAAAGTGCGCGTTGGGATTCTGACGCCGCAGGAAGCCGATGCGAGCGAATTGCAGAGCGTCCTGACGCGCGCTGTGGGAACCAATGGCTCGGTGCAGGTGGACACAGACGAGCAAGTCTTGTTGGTTGGAGATTTTCTACTGCTCTGTTCGGACGGATTGACGCGAATGGTAACCGACCCGGAAATCGCGAGCACACTCTTGACGAGCAGTACGGCCCAGGAATCGGCGGACCGTTTAATCGATTTGGCCAATGAAAATGGCGGAGTCGATAACGTGACCGTGGTGGTTTTGCGGGTCATGGAAAAATCAACCGGTATTTTCGATCGATTTAAGATTTGGAAGCGATACTCTGGATAAGGCTTCGCCGGCTTTACAAGCCGCGGAAAAAAGGCCTTGTTCTGTCATTCTGAGCGAAGCGAAGAATCTCTCTTTGATTTTAGTTTAGGAAATGAGACAAGGAGAGATTCTTCGCTTCGCTCAGAATGACAGAGTATTGATTTTTTCCGCTGCCTGTTAAGCCGGAGGAGAACAACCATGTCAAGACTGGTGCTCAAATTCGAGACGGAGATGCTGAAAGAGGTTCCCCTGGGAACCCGACCGGTGACAATTGGCCGCGCTCCGGACAACGACATTCAAATTGATAATCTGGCCGTGTCGAACTACCACGCCCGGGTTTATGTGGAAGCCGGGTCGCTCGTGGTCGAGGATTTGAATAGCCTGAATGGCTCGTTTCTGAATGATATTCGAGTCGAGCGCGCGATGCTCAAGGATGGCGACGCGATTCTGATCGGCAAGCACGAAATTCTGGTGGATCAGGCGAACGACTCGGCATATTCGGTGGATGCCATGCGAAAGGCGCCTGTTCCGCGCGTGAACGAAACGATGATCCTCGACACTCACGAGCGTCGCAAGCTTCTGGATGCGGCGGTGGCGGCGGGCGAGCGATCACAGCTTTCCCCGGAACGCTTTCGTATTCCCACGCTGATTGTTTCTCGCGGAAATACGGATCAAAAAGAATATCGCATTGCGAGCAAGCTTACTGTAATTGGCAAATCTAAAATGGCGACCGTGAGGCTTCGCGGGTGGTTTACGCCGGAAGTGGCTGCGCAAATCAACAAGCATGAGGACGGCTACTATCTGGGCCGAGGCCACCGCTTGCCGAAAATCAATGGAGTCAGCATTAACGGCCTGACAAAACTTAACGATGGAGATGTGATTGACGTAGGCCGCGTGCGGCTGAGCTTCCTGTATCGTGACTGACATTCCGCCCCGCCCTCGGCTACAATTCCCGTTCCATGCCAGGAAATCCCACGGGTAGTGAATCGCGTCGCGCCCTGCAACTCCCGCGCGAATGGGTGCGGGCGTGGTGGCAACGCCGCGTTCCCTTTGCCATCAGCATTGGCCTGACTGCATTCGCGCTGACTGTTTATGCGTACACCTTCATTGGCGACCGTCCCACGGCAGTTTTTTCCTTTGTCAACCGGCTGGAATTAAACGCGCTCGATCTCCGATTCCGGCTGCGCCCGGAGCGCTATAAGCATCCCGATCCGCGCATCATTATTGTGGATATCGATCAGCGGTCTCAGGAAATGCTGGGACGCTGGCCTTTTTCGCGCACGTATTTTGCGAATATGCTGGACGCGCTGCGCGAAGATGGCGCAAAAGTCGCCGCCTTCGACATCACCTTCAGCAAGCCAGATGAAACCGCGGCGCCAATTCGCGAAATGCGCGAAACCGTTCTCGAGCGGCAAAAGCAAGGAGGGCATACAGACCCGAGCGTGATCGCGGATCTGGATCGGCTATCGAAGGAATATGACGGAGATGCGCAATTTGCGCGCTCCATCGAACAATTTGGAAATGTGGTTCTCGGGAATTTCTTTCTCTATTCTGAATACGATCTGAAGGGCGTCGAACAAAACGCATTGGACCGATATGCGAATATTCTTGCTGATTTTCCATTCCCTCAGGTCCGCGCCGCAAATCCACAAACCGGCGAGCGCGATCTTCGGCACCTGATGCAGGGCTTTGGCGACCCTTACGGATTAATGCCGAAAGGGACGCAGGCGAATATCGAAATTTTGAGCGATGCCCTGCGCAAGGGCCACGGCGCGACCGGATTTTTCAATGTCGAGCCGGACGCGGACGGTGTGGTGCGCCACTCGCTGATGGTTTTGCCATACGGGCGCTCCAAGAATCTCGACGATTGGGATATTTACGGCTCGCTCGACGTGCAGGCCGTGAGGGAATTCCTGGCATTGCCAGACCAGCAGATGGTGCTCGACTTCAGCGAGACAGGAGTAACGGCCGTCGAGTTCGGTCCCTCGCTCATTCTTCATCCGGACGCCATTGGGCGAATGATGATCGACTATCAGGGTGACGTGGCCACGTATCCGTATGTTTCCATCGCGGACGTGGTGCGCCACAAATTTGCGCCCGGCACGTTTACCGGAAAAATTGTGTTGATTGGCGCTTCCGCCACAGGGATCGGCGATTTGCGATCAACCCCGTTTGGCGGGATCAACTATCCAGGCGTGGAAATTCACGCCAATGTGATCGACACGATTTTGAATCGACATTTCCTGCTGCGCGGGGCAAATCAGATTCTCGTCGATCTGTTGATCATTTTTCTTTTTGGCGTGCCGCTGGGATTGTGGCTGGGATTGGCGCAGCCCCGGTCCATGCTGTTTGGATTGTTGCTGCTCGTTCCGTTCAGTTTTGGCGTGTGGTACGCGTTTCTGCACGGTTGGTGGCTCAATTTTATTATTCCTTCGGGAACGCTCGTGGCGAATGTCGGATTCGTGGCCATGTATCGGGCGCTGGTGGAAGAAAAAGAAAAGCGGCGCGTGCGTGGCGCATTCCAGCAATATTTAAGTCCGGAAGTGATTCGCCGTCTTCTGGAAAATCCCGATCTGGTGAAGCCGCGCAAAACGGAAATCACAGTAATGTTCAGCGACGTGCGGGGATTTACAACCATTTCCGAAAAGCTGGATGCGCAGGAACTCGCCGAACTGCTCAACGAATATTTGACGGACATGACGCAGATCGTCTTCCGCTTCGATGGAACACTCGATAAGTATATTGGCGATGCGGTGATGGCCTTCTGGGGCGCGCCGTTTGAAGATCGCAACCACGCAACAAAAAGTTGCCATGCCGCGCTGGCCATGATTTCACGGCTGGTAGAGATGCAGAAAAAATGGAAAGCGGATGGCAAGCCGGTGATCGATATCGGCGTCGGACTTTCCACGGGCAGCGCATCTGTGGGTAACATGGGATCGACTTTGCGCTACGGCTATACGGCGTTAGGCGATACCGTAAATCTCTCCGCGCGCATCGAAGGGCTGAACCGGGAGTACGCTACGCACATACTGGTGAGCGATGCGACGTATGCGGCGGTCGAAGATCCGCTGCTCGTTTTTCGCGAACTCGATTTGATTCGCGTCAATGGAAAATTAAAACCCATTACACTTTACGGATTGGTTGCCGCGCGCGGCACGCCCGAAGGCGATGCGCCCGACCTTGAAGAACATCTTGAATTTTTTGCGCAAGGAAGGGCGTGCTACCGCGAGCGCCGCTGGCAGGATGCGCGATTTATTTTTGAGAAATTGCTGGAACGCTGGCCCGACGATGGCCCCGCGCGTATGTACTTGAATCGCTGCAAAGAGTATCTCGTCTCTGGCCCGGAAGAAAATTGGGACGGCGTGTACGTAATGACGCACAAATAACTACTCACAAAGGATAACTTTAGCGTGGCTTTTTGTGGCGCGGGCTTCAGCCTGCGGGGGTTGAATCTTGCAAGGACTAACCCCCGCAGGCTGAAGCCC
>DATAPT010000377.1:0-5907 GCA_036265065.1 Candidatus Acidiferrales bacterium
GTCTATATCGTGCCTGCATGGCGGATCTTTTAGAAATCCCTGCGCATTATGAATCCTTTACCTGTTGCCTGATGCGCCCAGGTTCAATCCTTATCCACGATTTTTAGTTGCGCAGCGATGGGGATTCGTTGCAGATTATCCGCGCATGCCTGACGGGTCTATTAATCCTACTCTGCCGCGTATAGTCTCCATGATTGCAATCGTGGCGGCCGTGTGGTTTTGTTACGCTGGCGGCAAGCATGCATTGGCGAGTCACTACGCATTGTCGTCGACTCCGGAGAATTGGGAACGTGCCAGCCGCATTGAGCCGGATAATCCCGAAACATGGTACCGTATGGGGCGTTACCGTCAGCTCGATTTTGATAACGCCAATATTCCCCTTTCCATTTCCGATTATGAGCGCGCGGTGAAACTGAATCCGCATTCCCCTTACTACAAGCTGGACCTGGCCAGCGCATTCGAGATGGCGGGAAATACTGCTGAAGCGGATAATAATTTTAGAGCCGCAAAAGCGGCGTACCCGATTTCCGCCGAGGTCTCCTGGAAATATGGGAACTTTCTTCTTCGCCAAGACCGGTTAACCGAAGGGTATGCGGAAATTCACCGCGCTATTCTGGTGGAACCTGGCTTGATTCCTCTCGCGGTTTCGCGCGTCTGGCACAGTGACCCGAATGTTCATCTGCTGCTCGACCAGATTTTGCCGGGGACGGTCGAGGCCTATTCAGATGCACTCACATTTCTGGTGGGCGAGCAGAATCCGACGGCGGCCATGGAAGTCTGGCATCGATTGATCGCCAAAGATCTTCAGCCGGACATGAAGTCGGTTTACGAGCTGACAGACATGCTGATGGCTCAGGAAAAATTCGATGATGCGGGAACTGTTTGGCATCAAGCTGTGTCCGCGAATGCGGATTCCGCCTCCGGGTACGCCGGAAATTCACTGATTTACGATGGCGGATTTGAAAAAGATATTTCGGGTGGCGGATTTGGCTGGCGCCTGAAAGAAACGGACGGCGCGGATTTTGATTATGATGCGGAGCAGAAGCACTCCGGCGGCCGGGCTGCAAGAGTAATTTTCGATGGCACCAAGAATCTGGAGTTTCAAAATTTGATTCAGAATGTCCTGGTGTCTCCCGAGACGCGTTACCGGTTTCAAGGATTTATTCGGACGGACAAAATATCCACGGAATCCGGAATGCGATTTGAGATCGTGGATACCAAGGATCCCCAGCATGTGGACGTGCTGACGCCGAATGAGTCGGGATCGTTGCCATGGACGCTGGAACAAAGTGATTTTACAACCGGGCCAAACACCCACATGCTTTCCATTCGGCTGGTAAGAAAGATGAGCCAGCGTTTGGACAACCGGCTGGGCGGGACCGTATGGATTGACGATGTGAGTTTGGTTCCGGGCGGCAATGGTGGACATGAAGCACCGCGTCGGGCGATTCATTGATCGGATTTGAAAAGAAATTTGCGATTTGCATGGGAATTTCAAAATGTTGAAGACTCGTATCAGGCCGCGCGCATGAGCTTTTTGCGAACTGGGATTTGCATTTTGGCCGCCTTTGCCGTGCTGGCGCATGGAGCGGTGGAACCCTGGTCGGAAGGCGTTCTGGAGATCGGAGCGGCGATTTTATTGCTGGTCTGGGCGGCAAAAATATTGACCGGCGGAGAAACAAAGGTTGTGTGGAACCCGCTTCTTTGGCCACTGCTGGCATTTTGGCTGGTGGCGGCTTTTCAACTCGCGGTCGGAACTACGGCGTTGCCGTTTCTGACGCGGATCGAATGGTTGAAGTATTCCGCGCTGGTAGCGCTGTTTTTTCTTTGTATTCAGTCCTACAGAACGCGGGCACACTGGCGCACGTTGGTTTGGTTTTTCCTGACCCTTGGTTTTGCGGTCTCCCTGTTTGCGATTCTGCAGCATTTTACGTTTAATGGGAAATTATATTGGCTGCGCGAATTGCAGTACGGTGGCATTCCATTCGGGCCCTACGTAAATCGAAATCACTATGCCGGGTTGATGGAATTGTTGATACCGCCGGGCTTGGCCATCCAAATTCTAGGAGCGGAACGCCGCGACCAGTTGCCGCTGATCACGCTCTTCACGTTATTGCCGATTGGATCATTGTTTTTGTCCGCATCACGAGGCGGGATCGTCAGTTTCGTGGTGGAAGTGATTTTTCTGACGGTTCTGATCATCGTGCGAAGGAGAGAGAAAAAAGCGCTGGTCGCAGGCGCGATGGTTATCACGCTGGCCGCCCTTCTTGTTTCGTGGCTGGGAATCGGCAGGGCGCTGGACCGTTTCGCCACTTATAAAAAGCTAGAAACAACCGAGGGACGGCGCGTGCAGATGCTGCATGACAGTTTGCATATTTTTAACGACAACCGTGTTTTGGGAACAGGACTCGGTACCTTGCAGGAAGTTTTTCCGCTATACGAATCGTATTATGACGGTCTGGTCGTAAATCACAGCCACAACGACTATGCGGAAACGCTTGCTGAAACGGGCGCGATCGGGGGGCTTTGCGGGTTTGTTTTTCTGATTTTTCTGTTTTGGAAATCCTGGAAGATTCTCAATTCGGAGGGCGATCCGCGAAACTTTGCATTCCATGCCGGCGCACTGACTGCCTGCCTGGGGCTTCTAGTGCACGGAGGGGTGGACTTCAATTTCCGAATCCCTTCCAACGAACTTATTTTTCTTTTGCAGGCCGCCCTGGCAACATCGACTTTTCCGGCGTTACCCACCTCGCGGAGAAATTGAATGAGGTATTTTCGGCTCAGCAGGAAATTCGAGCGAGTCGATTCATTTGGATTCATACCCTGGTTAAGCGATCTACAAAAATGCCGACAAGATTGCCTATTGGATGCAGATGCGTGTTTGGGACTTGCAGTTGGGTTATCTTTGCAGAACATTCTAATTTTCCATCAAGAAAACCCCTTGACTCAGTGCGAGACTCTGTATAATGGCAGCTGCGTTGGGGGAGTATCTCTATTGAGCAATCAAAATGTAAGGGGCGCATTGCGCTCGTCGATATATTCATGTGCGCGGGTGATGATTCTTTTCGTTCTCGCGGTTCCGTCCATCCTCGCTCAACAACAAAAAACAGCCGTGCCTCCCGACGTGCCTAACAAGCCGATCAGCAGAGTCGCTGCAGAGACGAATGATCGCATCGCGCAACTTGCGCTCGCCAACGATGTGAAGCAAGGCGACTACCTCATAGGCAGTGGCGATTTGTTGGGAATCGAAGTATTCGATGTTCCAGAGCTTTCACGCGATGTTCGCGTGAATGAGACGGGATATATTTCGCTCCCGCTGATGCCCACCAAAGTACGGGCCGCCGGGCTGAATCCGTTTCAACTGCAGGACAAGCTGGCGGAGTTATTGCAAACGAATGGTCTGGTATCGACACCGCAGGTAACAGTCTCGGTAAAAGAGCAGCATAGTCAACCCATCACCGTGATTGGCGCGGTCAAGAACCCGATGGTGATTCAAGCGTTGCGGAAAACAACTTTGCTGCAGGCGCTGTCGCAAGCAGGCGGGATTGCGGATGATGCTGGGACTACGGTTATCGTGACTCGCGCAAGACCAGATGTTTCCGATTCCGCTGATCCCAGTGCTGCATCCACACCAGCGGCTCCTCAGAGCTTCACGATTAGCCTGTCCGACGTTCTGGAATCGAACAGTGCGGAGTTTAATATTCCGCTCATCGGCGGTGACGTGGTTTCAGTTCCGCGCGCGGGCATTATTTATGTTGTAGGCGCTGTAATTCGTCCTGGCGGATTTTTGATGCAGAATGACCTGGATCGCATGACCATGCTAAAGATGCTGTCTCTTGCAGGCGGTGCGACCAATACCGCGAAATTGAAAAATGCGGTCATCCTTCGAAAAAACCCAAATACCGGGACTCGCGACCAAGTGCCTGTGAATCTTTCAAAAATCCTGAGCATGAAGTCGCAAGACATAGCAATGCAGTCGAACGATATTCTTTTTGTGCCAGACAGCAGTGGATTGAAAGCCTTGCATCGCGCAGGTGACGTCGCTGTTGCCCTCACGTCAGGCATAGGCATCGTCGCTGCGGGCAAACTGTAGATAACCCCAGTCGGCTCGAATCGATTTGAATTAATGGAGCTTGTGAAGATTTTATGGACGAGACAAACAATCTAGCTCCTCGAGAGCGCCCCAATTCTAATTCGTCGGAATCCCTTCAGCAGCGTTCCCCCTTTCTGGCGCTGGACCTCATGCCGCGGGAGCCGCATCTCCTGGACTACTTGCTGGTATTGCGGAAGCACCAATGGCTGATCGCCTTTTTCCTGCTGGCAGTCGTGTCCATCGTGACGATCGCCACGTTCCGCATGCAGCCGATTTACGAGGCCACTGCGCGCGTGGAAGTAGACCGCGACACCCCCACCGCATTTCGCTTTAACGAAAATGAGCAGGGTGACGATTTTGTGGACCTTGAGGACTATATCGTCACGCAGTCGAAAATTCTTCAAAGCGAGACCCTGGCCATGCAAACAGTCAGGTCCATGGGTCTCGATCACCTGCCCCAATTTGGTGGCACGCCGGGGAAAGCGACCAAGCCGGAACCCGCTCCAGGCAGCGACGCCAGCCTGATGCGGCCTCCAGCGCTAGGTGCTTTTTTGGGCGGGCTGAGCGTGAAGCGGGTGCCGAACTCCCGTTTGCTCGACGTGACCTTTGAGACAACCGATCCAGCGCTTGCGGCGCGCGTGGTCAATGCGCATCTGAATAATTTCATCGAGCAAAATTTTCGCAGCCGTTTTGAGGCGGCCACGCAAGCTTCCAACTGGATGGCTGGGCAATTAAATGAAATGAAGATCAAGGTCGAGAACGCGGAGGATGCGCGGCTCGAATATGAGCGCGAAAATCAGATTTGGACCATTGATGAGAAAAGTGACATCAGCACGCAGAAATTGGGAGAGCTGGAAAAACAGCTGACCGACGCGCAGGCCGACCGGATCAACAAAGAAGCCGTTTACCAGCTGGCGCAATCGGGGAATTATGATGCGATCGCTGCGGTGCGCGAAAGCGTCGTCATTCAGGATATTTTGAAACAGCAGACCAGCCTCAGCGCGCAATATACCGATGCCGTCAGCCAATACGGTCCCAAATTTCCCAAAGTTGTGCGAATTCAGGCGCAGCTCAAAGACCTGGACCAACTGATAACGCGCGAGAAGTTGAATATTGGTAATCAAGTGGAAGCCGATTACCGCGGATCGCGGCAGCGCGAACTTCTCTTGAAGCAGGCCCTCGACGAGCAAAAGGCGGAAGTGAATCAGACGGCTGAGAAGCTTGTCCAGTACAACATTTTGAAGCGCGAGGCAGACACCAACAAACAGCTGTACGACGGAATGCTTCAGAAATTGAAGGAAGCGGGCATCACGGCGGGCCTTCGTTCCTCCAATATTCGCATTGTTGATCCTGCTCTGATTCCCGGCTATCCATCGCGGCCGAACAAGACTCGAAATATTCTACTGAGCATCATCGTCGGGTTCCTCGGCGGAATCGGTTTGGCGCTTCTGCGCGAGTATCTCGATAACACGGTCAAAACACCGGATGACATCGAGACGCTGGCGCATCTGCCTTCGCTTGCCGTGGTTCCGGCGCTATCGAACTCCAGCGGGAAGCGTCGCGGGCGGTTCTCAAAACTTCTCAACACTGCTGTGGTGACGTCCAAAGAAGGCCGCGCGGAATTGATTTCGCACAACATGCCTCAGTCTCAAATGTCAGAGGCATTTCGAGCACTGCGCACATCCTTGCTTTTGTCGCAGGCGGACCATCCGCCGCAGGTCATCCTGATGACCAGCGCGCTGCCTCGCGAAGGGAAGACGACGGCTGCGGTGAACCTGGCCGTTACACTTGCGCAGCTTGGTGATAAGACCTTG
>DATAPT010000378.1:0-2758 GCA_036265065.1 Candidatus Acidiferrales bacterium
ATTAACAACGCTGTGTATGCCATGCAGGAACTGGGCGGCGGCGTCCTTACCGTTCGCACCTTGTTTGAAAAGGGGAATGTGGTGATCCTTTTTTCGGACACGGGCCCGGGCATGCGTGATCCAAACCTGGTGTTTGATCCATTTTATACAACCAAGCCCGTTGGAAAGGGAACCGGGCTCGGCTTGAGCATTTGCTATGGACTTGTTCGCGATCAGGGCGGGCAAATTTCCTGCTATAACCGTCCCGAGGGCGGCGCCGTATTTCGCATTGAACTTCCGGCCGTTCCGACTGCGTTTCCATTTTCTCCGCGCAGCGTTACCCCGCAGGTGCGCGGCAATCCAGCGAAGCTCGCCTGACCAGGCTGTAGCCAAGAAACAATCGTGCAACACGCAATTAACTTTCTTTCAGCTATAATTCCGACCCATGCCCCACTCCCCGACGGTCCAATCGCAAGCCACACCTGAGTTTGACCTGCCCCGTTCCATCGCCATTGAAGGGCCGATTCGAGTGGGCAAATCGACACTTTCCAGGATTCTTGCCGATCGTCTTCATGCGCGCCGTGTATTCGATCCCGAAGACAATCCATTTTTGAGCGATTTTTACAGGGAAAAGCCGGGCTCCGCATTTCGCGCGCAGATGTACTTCCTGATCGAGCGCCAACATCGCGTTCTGGAGGCGCAAAAAAACGATGCGGCCCCGCTGGTATCCGATTTTCTTTTCGAGAAGGACAAGATTTTCGCCTACATCAATCTGGACAACGAAGAGCTGAAAGTTTACGAGCGATATTTTGGAATGTTCGCGGCCGCGTTGAAGCCGCCGGATCTGGTCATCTACCTGCAAGCTACCCCGGAAGTTTTACGCGAACGCATTGCAAAGAAAAAATCTCCCGCCGAAAATCAGATTTCCCGCGCCTACCTCGAGGAAGTCGTTCGCGCGTACGAGCATTTCTTCTTTCATTATTCCGCATCGGATCTTCTGGTGATCAACACCTCAGAAATTGATTTTGTCGAGCGCAATGCAGACCTTCAGCAACTATTGCGGCGCTTGCAGCAACCGGTAAAGGGCACGCAATACTTCCTTCCCTTGGGCGCAGCTGAATAAAATTGGCGCCCCCAATCCTTCGATTCCATTTTTTATAAAATCATTATCTAGGATTGAATTTAACGGACATGTAGATCCATGTTTGTCAATCCTGTAAATCCTGTACGTAAATACACTATAATTTACTCAAATAAAAGTTGACACGTACCCACTAAGGAATTCAGAATCGCGCCAATATAAAGGGTGGTGGGGACCACCCGCCGAGATATTGCTGACTCCGCAAAAACTCGGTCGTGGGTGGGGTGGACAATGAATTCCAGATCTGACTTATTCAAGATATACGTTCCTGCATTTACGATTTCTTGAGTCCGTGAAACTGCGAGGAACTGGAATGACCACACCTTCAATTCCAAGGCAGCAATTCAGCTGAGGATTACCCTGAGCCAAAAGTAAGGTAGAGCGGTGTCGGAATTCATGGACCGCGTCCTGGAGGGCCAGAACTATTTTTGGCTTAATCCTGTGCTTTCGTATTTGGGCCAATTTTCGAGTGATGTATGGGCCAGATTCTAAAGCGGTTGTTTGGACAACTTGGACAGGAGGTCCAGAAATGAATTCTGTAATTCCGATGTTTGGTAAAAAAAAGTGTGTTCGCGGTAGAAATATCGCTGAATTTCTAATATGCCTGCTTGCTGTCGTTGTGTTTTGCCTGCCTGCATTTTCACAAGGAAGTTTTGGCAGAATTCTGGGAACTGTAACCGATCAAAGCGGTGGCGTCATTTCAGGCGCAACCATCACGGTTATCGATACCGAACGGGGAATCAGTCGAACACTGACGACGGACGATGCGGGCGCTTACAACGCCCCTAATCTGACTGCCGGGAACTAGACGGTTCGCGGCGAAGCCAAAGGATTCAAAAGGATTGAGCGCCAGGGAGTATTAGTCGAGGTTGGCCACGAAATTCGGGTCGACTTGACCGTGCAGCCCGGCGAGCAAAATCAAACGGTCACAGTCACCGAAGCTGTGCCCCTCGTGGAAACCACGAACGCAACCATGGGCGGCACGCTTGAGAACGCCGATATTATCGACCTGCCTTTGAATGGCCGAGATTACCAAAACCTCCTGGGCCTGCGTCCGGGAGTTATGCTGCAACCCGGCGGTGGTCCGTGGACACAGAGCACCAATGGCGCGCGTCCCGATGAATCCGTGTGGCTCATCGAAGGCATCATTAACGCCAACCCATTTGACGCCCGCCCCGTCATCAACATGCCGAGTCCGTTTACGGACGGCGCAACCATCCTCCCGGTCGACGCCATCCAGGAATTCAACCTGATGGAAAATCCCAAGGCTGAATACGGATGGAAGTCCGGCGCGATCGTAAACGTCGGAATTAAATCGGGGACTAACTCACTCCACGGAGACGCCTACGCCTTCGGCCGATATCAGAACTGGGATGCGCGGAATTACTTCAACATCGCATCGCCTGCCGGCTGCTCGCCGTTGCTTCTTCAATCAAATGGCCAATGCCCCCAGACGGACGCTAATTTGAAGCAGTTCGGGGGTGTGGTGGGCGGGCCAATCTTGAAAGACAAACTCTTCTTTTTCGGCGGCTTTGAAGGCTTGCGATCACTCATAGGCTTTGTTGGCGGAATACAAGTACCAAGTCTTGTGAGTCTGGCGAATCCCGGGCTCAGCATGGTCGATGCCATCACTGCCTT
>DATAPT010000379.1:0-6302 GCA_036265065.1 Candidatus Acidiferrales bacterium
CCCCGTGCGTCAAAAATTGTTCGTGCAACAAGAAGGATCGATAAAATTGTGAGCACACGCCAAACCAATGCCCATATTCCCCGGTAAGCTCTCAGCCCATACCGGCACACCTCTGCAATAGCAAGACTACGTGCGACCGCGTTCAAGAGAATTGATACCCAGTAACTGTAATATGCGGTAACTGAATTAAATCCGAAATGTTCGTAAATCAACCACACAACCACCATATCGACCAAAACAACAAAAGAGTAAATGGCGAAAAACGGAAGAAGGCGCACCACCCTCCTTGTTAAAACAAAGGCGCATAACACAACTAATGAGACCAAGGTTAAAGAGGATAAAACAATCTCTAATGTATTCATCGGCCCGGACCAAGTTGCAACTATACCATGAGGATGAGTTCACTTGCGAGATAACATCTCCATGGAAGCAACTTGATCCGAACCCAAACATCTAGTGTCCGCCACCGCCGCCTGGCATCGGGTTGCCTCCCTGAAAGTGTCCGCCACCGCCGCCTGGCATCGGGTTGCCTCCCTGACGGAAAATATTCTGATTAACTGAAGCTGCATTGACTTGATGTGTCACCGGGAGTAAGATGGTGAAAGCAGCGAGAAACGATACGCCAATAATTTTTTTCATTGTGGTTGACCCTCCAGAGTCGAGCAAGTAATACGCGAGGGTCATGCCTGCTTGGTGGGTCGGGAACAAAGAGTTCAGTAATCAGAACGGGTGAAACTTGGAGCCTTTGGAACACTTTCAGGAGAACCGAGCGGTGATCGAGGATTTTTCTTCGAGGACACTTGCCGCTATTCATACCGATTTTGCGCGTCTCCATTACGTAAGTTCATTGAAAGACGGCGCCACAGGACGCTATGAACATGAGGGATTGATGAGTTTGTATCCCGAAAATTCGGTCCAATCCGGACTGGCGCACTGCCACGAGGAATTGTTTTCCAGAATTCTGGAAACACCTCTCCAACGGCAGGAGAGCGATTTACGCGCCTGCCTGGAAACAGCTGGCGATCAATTCTGGAATGTGGTTGAGGACTGGCGGGAAAATCAATCCATTGATGAGATGTGTCCGCAAGAGGTGCCAGGATATTTGAATGACATGTTTCGCTCCAACATGTGCGCGTTACTAGCGATTTTCTCAGCGCATAAGCCTAGCTAGTTCCCATTCGCATTACAATTCCCACCACTTGCCCTACTATTTCCGCTTGCCCCGGATGCTCATAAACTTCTGGTGCACAGGAAGATAAGGGATGCGGAACTAAAATGATCTTGCCGCCTTCGCACCGGCACCAACAGCAGCGAAACCCCTCATGTAGTTCAATAAAATAAACCGGGCGCTCATATTCGTTTGTCCAACCGGTATTTTTTACCTGGCGCAGTTTGGGATCCACCATCACAAGACTTCCGGGCCGAATGAGGGGATTCATTCTCATGTCGTCTTCGCCGATATACCCGTAAAGATATTTCGTCGACTGGTTAAAGAATGTACCTTCCAGATCGCCCCATCTTTCCACCATGCGCGTCAGAAATTCCGTGCGGCGAGGGTCGAATGCCGGATCAAACCTCACCGGGACCCGCAAACGGGCCGGCGGCGCGGCTAAGTGAGTCTTGGGGGCGGCGATGTGAATTCCATCGGAAAAATGACCTTCAAAGGGTACCTCGTACCACTGGCAAACCTCTTTGGGATCCAAATGATAGATAACCGCCAAGGCATAAAGCTTGTATAGACTTGGAGTTACCTCGCGATTTTCGATATCGGCCAAACGGCTGAGGTGAACGATGAAGTCCGGCCGGCCGCGTTGGCATGCCAATTCATAGCTTGCCCGTTCGACATCCCTATAGGTCAGCCCGAGACGCTCACGAGATTGACGCAGCCGAGAACCCGGTTGCATGCCATGGGGCGGAAAACCACCCGGCTGGCTCAGATTCCGAATCGCCATAACGGAAATTGCCTTTCTGTTACGTTTCCAGAACAGTGTTTAACATACAGCTATTCCAAGCAGAGCATGAAAATATAATAATAGGTGAGCCAATCCCGAATTTTACGAGATTCATGACATTGCCATGAATCTCTGTGGGAAACAAAAATTTGAGCCATCTGAAAAAGATTAAGAAATGCGCAACCAATAGACGCAAATATGGCACGTAAAGAAAAAAAATAAGTTGCGGAGAAGAGGTCCACACCTGGATGCCCCCTCAAGTAATTCCGACAGTCGCGAAGAGTGTAATAGAGTCGAGGGCTAAATGATCGCTATATTTTCTTATCCACTGAAAAAGAGTTTTTGCCTCCCTCGCGTCATTTTTATCCTCTCATTTTTTGCATGTTTTGTCATGCTTGGTGACACTTTGTGCCTTGAGACCGTTCAGGCGCAGACCATCGGCGATGCCACGGTCGAATTCAAGAAACTGGCGGAAGAGCTTTCATCCACCAGGCTGGCCGGCGGGAACGAAAGCCAGGCGCAATTGGAGAAAGCCCTGGTCTATCTGGACTCCGTAGCGATTTCGGCCTTAAATTCAGCGCCTGGCCCTGATCTTGATTCAACGAATCGTCGTCTGGCCAGCCTGGTGTCGCAGACTTCTCCGGTGGGAGAAAATTATCGTCTCCTGAAAATCGGGGGCTCGCCTTCCGTCTATGCCATGGTGATTAATTTCGGCTTGGGCGGTCCGGCTGCCGTGCGCATCTATGCAGGAGGGGCAGGCCACTATTCGCTGGCAGCGCAAATCGATCATTACGCTCAAAAGGATTTTTTAGATAGCGATATTGAGTTGGTCTCTGTGTCTGCCACAGATCTCGTGTTCGTAACAGTTTCAGGGCGAACGGATGATTTATCGACCGGGGCATTTACCGCCTGGCAATTCACTGGGCACTCGGTGGCTGCGATATGGAATTCGGATTTGCTTCAGCAATCCAGCTACGAGATTGAGGGGAATGGGTTTCGCATTGCCTACTGCTCGCAAGTGGACGATGACCGGCCCTCGGTATGCCTGAAGATGTCGCGCGACCTCTTCCGCTTTGGGGACGGACAATGGAAACGGGTAGAAACCTCTGAATTGCCCTCCCTGAAACCTACAGCGAAGTAAGTAGGGTGGCATGCGTTCCGTTTAAGTGTAATGAGGCCTGTGCATCTTGCAGCATCCGTTTCTCCGCAATCCACATCAAAATGTTAGGCTTGATCAATATTAGGGTTGTTCTGGGTTAGGCTTGAACTGGGTTGGGGTTGACCTGGCTCTCGCAGGGGAAGGGATGGACCAAGTGAAACGATTGATTGTCTGCATGCTTGCTGCGCTCTTCCTGACGATCAGTGCAGAAGCACAAAGCATTGCACCCCCAGCGTCCTTGCCGCCTCCCGCATCCGTCCAGAAGCAGGAGTTTTTGCAGGCTGCCGATGAAGTCATGGCAGAAATGAGCAAACTGGTTTCCTTGCCGATCCTTTCTCCCCTGAAAAAAAGCATGCGCTCCCGAGAGGAAATCCGCGCTTACCTTTTGCAGAAAATGAAGGAGGATAAAGACGCGGACAAGCGATATGCCGACCAGAAGACCATGGAAAAATTTGGCCTGCTACCCAAGGACTATCCGCTCGATCAGGTGCTCGTCAAGGTGCTGACGGAACAAATCGCCGGCCTGTACGATCCCGACAGCCAGGAATTTTTCATTGCGGATTGGACCTCACCGGCAGACCAGCGTTCCGTGATGTCCCATGAGTTGACGCATGCCTTGCAGGATCAGCATTTTCATATCGACAAATGGACCGATGCGGCAAAGCCGAACGATGACGGGGAACTTGCGCGGGACGCAGTGCTCGAAGGCTCCGCAATGGCCGCCATGCTGGATTACGAGCTAAGAGGGAAAGGAACGATTCGGGACCTGGGCGATTTCGATCCGGCCATGTTCATGGGCGATGTGGACAGCAGTCCCGAACTTTCCAAAGCTCCCAAAGTTTTGCAGGATGAATTGCTATTTCCATATCTCGCCGGAATCACTTTTACACAGCATATTTTGAAAGCCGGAAATGGATGGGCCGATTTCTATAAAGTGTTCGACAAGCCTCCGGCGTCCACGCAGCAGATCATGCATCCGGATTTGTACCTGCAGGGAGTTATGCCGGCCAAGGTCGAGCTTCCTGCAAGCAAAGGTCTGATTTTCAGCGACTGGAAAAAGCTGGATGAAAACGACATGGGAGAATTTGGCGTTCAGGAAATCCTGAAACAATATTTGCCAAAACCGCGATCCGTCGCAATCGCCGCTACCTGGGGCGGAGATCGTTACGCGATCTTTGAGAATCAGAAAAATAAGAGAACCATGCTGGAGTTCCATATTCGCCTTGCAAATGAAGGCGATGCCGCCCGCTTTTTCGGCGCCTACAGCGAGGTCCTCGATGCCAAGTACTCCCAGAAGACTAATTTGATGCGGCGCCCAAATTTCTTTTCCTTCGATACCCCGGAAGATGGCGTCTACCTTCGCTGCATGAATTCAGATTGCTTCATTCTGGAGGGCGGCACGCGAGCTATGTTCGATCACATGACCATGGAAATGGGCTGGCCCGCGGGTCCCGTCGTCCCTGTGAATCCGGGCGATCCGCATTTGAAAGAAACGGCGTTTCCTATCTTCCCTCAGCTGATGGCCGATGCCGGTCGGCCCATGCAGCCCACGGCACAATAAGCCACAAGACCGATCCACTCCAAAATGTCCGAGGAACAAATTGTCCTCCTGCATCTGCTCGAGTAGCTAGCCCGACCATCTCCGAGAACCGTTGGGAGATCCTGGTTGCGCGCTTATTTATGGCTAAAAAATGAATCGGCCCTTAAGTGGCATAGGCTTCAGCCTGTGCGGTTTTAGTCCTTGCAAGGCCTAAAAGCGCACAGGCTGAAGCCTATGCCACGTAAAACTCAAATTCCTCATGTGCCAGGCGACATGGGAACGATTCTAATGCGCCGTGCGATCCAATAACGGTTCGCACTTGCAACGGCGTTTTAACCGTGTAAGCCGGCGGGTGAGGCGAGATTTAATTTTATCACCGCGGTCTTTGGGCAATTGTTTTTCGTGTAGCGCAATCTCCAATTCGCTCATGGCCACTTGAATTAAATCCAAAGCGCGCTGCGGCTGTTTGGAGCGATGCTCGTAGTGAATCGCCAATTGTTCGGCGGCTTCGATCGCCGCTTCCACAGCTCTTTGCGCGTCTTGCGCGTAGAGAGGGAATTCGGACCGTTTTTCGGGGGCGGGATTTTCTCGCAGCTCTCCCCACAGCGAAATAGCGCGCGTATAGTCGAGCTCGCGTTTTGCAATTTGCGCGAGTTCACGTTGCGCAAGCCGCTGGACGGGCCGCGGCAAATCGAGGCGCAGCGCGGTTTCGTACAGTTCTCTCGCGCGCGTGGATTGGCCGCGCTTGCGCATGATTCGCGAAAGGCCCAGCACCTCGATGGGATGATGCGTCTCGGCATGCGCGGCGTTTTCTATTCCGTTCCCGCTGTCGAGCAGGCCCAGAATTTTTCCGGCCAGCGCGGCAAGCCCGCGCAAGTCCATCTGATTGTGACGGAAAATTCCCACCAGCGGCTCTGCCGGGCCCCCGCGAAGATAATCGAAATACATTTGCGGGATGAGCGAAGAATCGATGTCATCGAGGCGGGACCAATCAAGCCCGCGAGTCTCGCCGCCCAGAACGTGACGCTCCAGATCCTTAAGGCGCACGGAGCCGAGCCTCAAGCGCCACAACTGCCGCGCCGGATGCAGTAAATCGATATGCAGAAATGGCGAGAAAGCGGGAACGGCTCGCGTCATGCGATAACGCGTTTCGAGCAGCGGCCAGTCAAAACTTTTCCCGTTAAATGTCACGAGGACGGGACGCTGCTCTATGCGCTCGGAAAGTTCCAGCAGCAGCGAATGTTCTTCATCGAGATCGCGCAGAAAAAATTGCTCGACTTGCAGGCCGCCCGAATCCCACCACGCGATGCCCACCATGAAGGCATAAGTGCCTGTTCCTCCCGCGAGGCCCGTGGTTTCCGTATCGAGGAAGAGCCACTTTTCAGGATCGATCGCAGTGTTTAAGAAATCTTCAGTCCCCGTGACTTGAGGAAGCAGCAGGGAAAGGGAACGCGCATCCGGCGTGCATATCTCCGGAGTGGAATACCACTGCAGTAAGGATAAATGCTCGCCGTAATGATTCCGGTTAACACGCGCGCCGAGCAGCGCAGTGAGGCGATCCACTCCTTCAACCGGTTCCAAAACGAGCGGCGCAAAAGATTCTTTCCTGCGTGCCGGCCGCAACGCCGCAATCCGCGCGAATTTGTCGTCT
>DATAPT010000380.1:0-3300 GCA_036265065.1 Candidatus Acidiferrales bacterium
CTATTACCGGCTCAGAGTTTTTCCCATTTTGCTGCCTCCCCTGCGCGACCGCCGAGAAGATATCCCCCTGCTTGTTCGTTATTTCGTCGATCGCCACGCCCGGAAGCTGGATAAGAAAATTGAAACCATCCCTGACGATACAATGCGTGCCCTGACTCGTTGGAGCTGGCCCGGAAATATACGCGAACTCGAAAATTTCATCGAACGGGCCGTGATTCTCACTAAAGGGCCGATCCTGCGCGTCCCGCTCGGCGAATTGGAAATGCCGATGGATGCTCCTCCTCCCAAAGGTAACTCCCTGGAGGCCGCGGAGCGTGATCACATCCTTACGATTCTTCGAGAGACCCGCGGAAAGATTGGCGGACCCGACGGAGCCGCCGCGCGGCTGGGGTTGGTACGGACAACGTTGAATTCGAAAATCAAAAAGCTCGGGATTGAGCGAAGTGACTATATTTAGTCTGAGGTGACGATTAGTCGCCAGTGATCATCGTCACTTCGTCATGTGCGCTTCCGCACATTTCAGACTGAAATCCGCTAAGCCTCCTCTTTAGAATGCATTCCGGATGATAAAACCCTAATGGGGTATTTGGTTCTCCAATTGCCTATACAGGATTGTATGTATTTGCACTAAGCGAATCCATTGAGAGTGACGATTCAGAAGGAGTCACGAGATGCAACGATCAAAATCGAAGGAAAGATCGCTGGCGCAAACGTGGCAGAGCTTGATCGGGCATGGCGGGAAATGGCATCTGGACTTGGTGAAAAAAAATTGAGCGTGGATCTTTGCGGCGTGACGTTCATGGATGGAAATGGAAATCATTTGCTGGCCGAAATTTACGGAAAAACCGGCGCAGAGTTCATCGCTGATACACCGCTTTCCAAATATTTTGCACAGCAGGCGCGAGAAAGCAGCCGATTTAAGAATGGCCAGGATCTCGATTCTAATTTTGAGCTAAGAGCGAGGAGAAAATCATGAAAGGTCCATACGGATTGGAACTGAACGACGGCTGCAAGAACTGCAAGCGTAAATGCGCTGGATTCTTCTGCGAATTAGCGCCTCCATCCGTAAAAGATTTTGACGCGATCAAATCGACAGCTACCTATCCGAAGGGCGCACTCCTGTTTGTTGAAAAACAGGACTCGCGCGGCGTGTACGTCCTGTGCGAGGGCGAAGTGAAATTGTCCATCAGCTCGCCAGAAGGCAAGATCATGATCATGAGAATTGCGAAAGCCGGAGAACTGCTGGGATTGATGGCCACAATGGCCGGCACGCCGTACGAAGTGACGGCCGAGACGATTCACCCGTGCCAGGTTGCCTTCGTGCGCCGGGAGGATTTCCTTCGCTTCGTTGCGAGTCACCCGGAAGCATCGCAAAATGTGGTGAAGCAGATGAGTTCGCAATACCGTGGCGCGTGCGAGCAATTGCGCACGGTGGGACTCTCGGCATCGGCTCAAGAGAAACTGGCGCGGCTGCTGCTGACCTGGACCGAAGGAATGCAGCAAACGAAAGAAGGCACACGCATCAAGCTGCCCCTTACGCATGAAGAAATCGCCGAATTCATTGGCACAACACGCGAAACAGTGACCCGCACGTTGAGCGAATTCAAGGTGCGGCGCTTGGTGGCGATTCAAGGGTCGACACTCATGATCCCCAATCGCGAGGCCCTCGAAAGTTTTGCCAACGCATAGAAACTATTGAAACGGTCACCCGCGCCGTAAGAGTTTTACGAAATATTTGCGGAGCCATTGCGGGATGTAATTGTTCTAATGACCTTCCACCTTTTACGATCCAAGCGGAGAGTGTGCTGGAGCGATTCTTCTTTTAGCAATATCCTGCGGGAATTTTTCAAATAATGAAGACCCGTTTTTCATGCAGCCGTTTCCCCGCGCGTTCCAGCGGATTTCAAATGATTTATCGAACATGGAAACATGCAGTATGATGGCTGGCAAATGCGCATGCGTTGGGTAATCGTAGGCCTCTTATTTTTTGCCACAACTATTAATTACCTGGACCGCGCGATTCTGGGCGTGATTCTTCCGGAGATCCGCGACAAATTTCATTTTGGACTGCCAATCTACGGTTGGATTCAGTTTTTCTTTCAGCTTGCTTACGCGGGCGGATCGCTGTTGGGAGGCAGAATACTCGACAAGTACGGCACACGGATTGGTTACGGCCTTGCCGCAGCCGTGTGGTCGTTTGCCGCGACATTGAATGCATTCGCGGGAAGCGCGATTCAATTTGGATTCTTTCGTATTGTTCTGGGCTTTGGCGAATCCGCTAATTTTCCAGCGTGCAGCAAGGCGGCTGCAGAATGGTTTCCGCCCGAGGAACGCGCCACGGCCATGGGAATTGTGAATACAGGGACGAACCTGGCAAATATTTTTGGGCCGCCTCTTTTTATTTTGATTGCGTTTACTTTGGGATGGCAGGCGTGCTTTGCGATCATGGGCGGGCTGGGATTTTTGTGGCTGCCAGTTTGGTTTCTTTCCTATCGTCTGCCCAAACCAACGGGTGCTCCAGCGACTCTCGGCGCAAAGCTTTCCATCAGGGAAGTGATGAAATATAAGCAAGCATGGGGCTACGGCCTCGCGAAATTTTTGACCAACCCTGTTTGGTGGTTTTACCTTTTCTGGCTGCCGACGTATCTCACGGACGTGCGCCACTTCACGCCGCAGCAGCGCGGGACGGCGCTGATGATCGTGTATAGCATTTCCGCGGTGGGCGCGTTGCTGGGCGGGATTGTTTCCAGTTTTCTGATGAAGCGTGGATGGACTGTGGGCAAAGCGCGGAAGATGACGCTGCTGTTTTGCGCAGTAGTGATGCCTGCGTGTACTCTCGGAGTCGTCGTGCAGGATGCGCGATTGGCTGTGCTGCTGTTGGGACTGGCGACCGCGGCGCATCAGGCGTGGATGACAAATTTATTCATCATGCCCGCGGATGTTTTTCCTTCGCAGGCGGTTGGGAGCGCGAATGGATTTGGAGTTTGCCTCGGAGGATTGGGAGGCGCGCTATTTTCAGGAATTATTCCAGGAACAGTGATCCCGCATATCGGTTATGTTCCTGTGCTGATGGGAATGAGCTGCTTTTATATCATTGCGTGGATCGTCATTCACCGCATGATGGGCGACCTGGAAATGGTTACGCTGGGAGCCGGGAAAACTCCGGCGGTCACACTCGCGCCATCGCGCGCATGATCCAAGGCCTAAACAAAGAAAAACAGATCCCTCGCTTCGCTCGGAATGACAGACATGTGAGTTTTTCCGCAGCCTGTAAAGCCGCACTCATTTTGCAGAACTTAT
>DATAPT010000381.1:0-7007 GCA_036265065.1 Candidatus Acidiferrales bacterium
GCCTTTTGATGCGTTAAACCACTTCACTACACCTTGTTCTCTGCTCACCTTCTTACTCCTCTATCGCGAGCGGTCGCTGTTTGCTGGGCGTAACGCCAGTCGGTGATAGATAAATGTCCGCGTGACCGGTGACCCTTCCCCGTCTGTCCCAAAACTTGACCAGAGCGGAGGACCGTAGCGGGCCTTCGAACACCTACGGAATTACTGGTCCCACAAAAGCGGGCCATGAATACAACAAAATTTCTTCGCTGTCTAGCGGTTTCCCATATAGGGAAGCGCTCGCTCACCGTTTCTTTCAACCATTCAGACGATCAATTTGGAATTGAATTTTTATTCTTGGAGCGGTATTTCGCGAAGCAGCTTGCGATTATGGTTCAAAGCTGGCCAGAGCTTCGGCTTCTACACTGTGCACGTCGAATACGGTGTAGAGCTTGGTGATTTGCAGCAGATCAGTGACCTTCTTATTTAAATTTAGAAGCTTCACTTCCCCGCCTTCACTTTTAATCAAGCGATACCCGCTGACGAGTTCACCGAGTCCGGAGCTATCGATGTAATTGATACCGGCAAGATTCATCACTATTTTTCGATGGCCGTTGGCTAGATTTTCGTGGATCAGATCACGCAGCAGGGCGCTGCCTTCCCCAAGCGTGATGCGCCCATCCATATCGATGACCGTGACGTCCCCAACTTCACGGCTGGTCGCTTTAAAACTCACGAGAAAACCTTTCCCCGCAAAATTTTCTGTCCCAAGAAAAAGGGCGTCGACCTAACTTCTAGCGACAGTCCTACCGCTTGTGGCGCTTGGCCATCACGACTTTCGCGCCGCCCGCCGCGCTGGACACCACATCCACTTCATCCATGAACGCCCGCATCAGCAAAACGCCACGCCCGGAGTCGCTGAGGACATTCTCATCGTTGCGCGGATCGGGCACATCCTCGATCCGAAATCCCGCGCCCTGATCCACCACATGAATCTCTAATTTCTCTTCATGCAATACAAACGTCAGGTGAATCTTTCTTTCGCGGCGCTCCTGATTGCCATATTGAAAGGCGTTCATCACGCCTTCGTGCACAGCCAGGCCAATCTTATATTGATCGTCCTCGCCAAATCCCGCTTCGGCAGCGACACGGACTCCCATCTCTTCGGCGAGAGCAATGCTCTCGATCAATGTCTCCAGGACCACTTCAATCCGCTGAGGTTTCGTGGGCATCCAGCTGTTGGATTCCGCCTTGGGACTTGTATGGGTAACATAGCGCAATCACCCAAGTCAATCCAATACACGCTCTTGGCAGAATTTATAGATGCTCTTTGTAGCGGCCCGAACGACAAAAAAATGTTAAATTTGAAAGTTCGGGGTACAAATGAATTCTTATCTACTGCTGAGCATCGCTGCTCTTGCCGCCGGACTAATCAATTCCGTGGCGGGAGGAGGCATGTTCATTACATTTCCCGCACTGGTTTTTACCGGTGTGCCTTCGATTATCGCCAATGCTTCCAGCACCATCGCCCTGATTCCGGGAGTTTTGGCAAGCGCGGGCGCCTACCGGCAGGACTTCCGCAAATCGGAAAATTTCCCTTTTGTTCCCTTGCTGGTGGTGAGCGTGGCGGGCGGCATTGTGGGCGCGCTGCTTTTGCTTTACACGCCGCAGAGCACCTTTGACTCGGTCATTCCCTGGCTGCTGCTCATCGCCACTCTGCTCATCACTTTCGGCCCGCGCATCTCTCCCCTGCTGAAGCGCGTGATACACATCGGGCCGGTGACGGTCGTGGTGATTCAATTTTTTATCGCTATTTACGGCGGCTATTTTGGCGGAGCGATCGGCATCCTGATGCTGGCCACGTGGACCGTCTTCGGCCTCACAGACATCCACGTGATGAACGCGAACAGGACTTTGATGGGCGCGGCGGCGAATAGCATTGCCGCGATTTTGTTTATCGTTGCCCACAAAGTGTGGTGGCCGCAGACGCTGGTCATGCTGGTGTTCTGCAGCATTGGCGGGTATATCGGAGCCGTCGCAGCAAAAAAAGTGCGCCCCAGCTACGTGCGCGTTTTCGTGATCGTGATCAGCACAGCCATCACGATAGCGTTCTTCTTGCGCAAGCATTAGGGTTAATGTGGCACAGGCTGAAGCCTATGCCACAAAAAGCGAAATCTTATGAAGCTTTCTGCTTCGCGTAAACCAGGAAATCCTCGTAGGGCCCCTTGAAATCCTCTACATGCCCGCCCTTGCACTGCCAGATGCGCGTCGCGACTTCGTCGATCACATCGTGGTCGTGCGTGACAAACAGCACGGTGCCGGGAAACTTCTGCAGAGCAATGTTGAGCGCGTTGATGGACTCCAGATCCAGGTGGTTCGTCGGTTCGTCAAACACCAGCACGTTCGGCTTTTGCAGCATCAGCTTGCAGAAGATCAAGCGAGCCTGCTCGCCTCCGGAAAGTGCGCGCGTGGATTTCTCCGCGTCCTCCCCGCTGAACAGCATCTGTCCCAGCACGGCGCGCAGTTCCTGCTGCGATGCCTTGGGATCGAACTGGTGCAGCCATTCGATGACATTCGTATTCTTGGCAATCGTATCGGTTGTGTCTTGCGCGAAATAACCGACCACCGCTTCGTGGCCCCACTTGACGTGGCCGCCATCGACAGGAAATATGCGGTCGGAATCCTCGATATCACCTGTTGCACTGCGAACCAGCGATTTAATCAAAGTTGTTTTGCCGGCTCCGTTGCGGCCAATGATCGCGATCTTTTCGCCGCGTTCCACGTTGGCCGTAAATTTATCGATCACTTTATGCCCGTCGTAAGACTTTGTCAGGCTCTTGAACTCCAGCGGATGCCGCCCGGACGGGATTTTCATGTCAAAACGAATGTAGGGCCGCGCAATATTTGACCGCGCGAGTTCCGAAGTCTGGATGCGCTCGACTTCCTTCTTGCGCGACGTAACTTGCGAGGAACGCGTGCCGGCCGAAAAGCGCGCGATGAATTCATTCAGCTGCGCGATTTTCTTTTCGCGCACCGCATTGTCCGCTTCGATGCGCGAACGAATTTGAGTCTTGGCCAGAACCATTTCGTCGTAGCCGCCCGTATACATGATCACCGTTTGATAATCGATGTCAGCGGTGTGTGTGCAGACGCTGTTCAGAAAATGGCGGTCGTGCGAGATGACGATCAGCACGCCCTGATACTCGTGAAGATAATCCTGCAGCCAGTGCACGGAATCGAGGTCCAAGTGGTTGGTCGGCTCGTCCAACAGCAGCGCCGCGGGATTGCCAAAGAGCGCTTGCGCAAGAAGTACGCGCACTTTCTGGCCGCCCTGCAACTCGCTCATGTTGCGCTCATGCAAAGCAGCTTCGACGCCGAGGCCATCAAGCAAAATGGCGGCGTCCGCTTCCGCTGTGTACCCGCCCTCGTCGCCCACAACGCCTTCCAGTTCGCCGAGGCGCATGCCGTCCTTGTCCGTAAGCTCTTCGTGGGGCTTGGCGTACAAAATATCGCGCTCTTGCAGGGCCTTCCACAAAGGAGAGTTGCCCATGATGACCGTGTCGATGACGCGAAACTGGTCAAATGCGAACTGATCCTGCCGCAAAATTCCAAGCTTTTTGGGGCGCGAAACCGAACCCGTTGTCGGCTCCAGATCGCCCTCCAGAATCTTCATCAATGTGGTTTTGCCGGCGCCATTCGGGCCCGTGATTGCATAGCGGCGCCCTTCAAGGAAAGAGCAAGTGACTTCCTCGAACAGCAGCCGCGCGCCATAGCGCATAGTAATGTTATTTAACGAAAGCATATCTCTCCATTATATCTTGAAATCGGCAAGCGTGCTTGTTGATCAGGGCCGCGGGGCGTATTCTGAATCACAACGGAAGCGCTTGAGGTCCGAGACATAAGTTTAGTCTATGTGACGGGATGATTCAATTATGAAAAAGCCACTATTTGTAGCTATTCTTGCAATTCTTGCGGCTACGGTCACCCTCGCGGGCCAGTCCGGCAACACGAAGACCGGTTCGTGGTCTGGCGTCATCATCAACGGGATTTGCACACCGGACGAAGCGTTCGCCGAGGCGGCGAAGTGTACCGATGCCACGCCCGGCGCGGCCCTTGCGCTGTATGATGACACGATCCGGCAAGTCTACGCGCTTGAACCACAGGACCAGGCCAAAGGTCACTTGGGAGACAGCGTCACGGTTCAAGGCACGCTGGACGCAAACAAGATTCAAGTTGCTTCGCTTCATATGTTTTCCGAAGTGGGGCTGCGCGCAGGACAAAAGGCGCCTGACTTTTCGGCTCGAGATCAGTTCGGCAACACGCAGACGTTGGAGACCCTGAAGGGAGCGAAGGGCACTGTGCTTTTGTTCTATCGCTCGGCGGATTGGTGCCCGTACTGCAAAGGCCAGCTGATTCAATTGCAGGCGGCCAGGAAGCGCTTCGAGGAGCAAGGAATCAAACTCGCGGGCGTCAGCTATGACAGCGTCGAAATCCTGAAATTTTTCGCGGACCGCCGCAAAATCGAATTCCCTCTCCTGTCCGATCCAGATTCACAAATTATTCGCATGTACCAGGTATTGAATTCGGAGGCCGTGGGACCGAATGCGGGAATGGCGCGGCCGGGATATTTTTTCATCGACCCGAAAGGAAATATCCGGGAGAAATTTTTTGAGGCCAAATATCGCGAGCGGCTCACCGGAAACACCGTGCTCTCCAAACTTTTCCCTGAGCTTGGTGAAGAAGTGAGCGACGCGGTGGACGCGCCGCATCTGCAATTGCACGTGGGGCAATCGGACCGCACGGCTGTGCCGGGCAATCTTGTCACGCTGACGGCGGAGGTGCAGCTCCCGCCCGATGTTCACGTGTACGCGCCGGGAACGAAAGGATATAAGGAGATCAAGCTGACGATTGATCCACAGACCGATTTCGCATTGAAGCAGGCGAGTTATCCCGCTGCAAAAATTTTATACCTTCCCGCAATCAAGGAAAAAGTGCCCGTGTTTGAAGGCACATTCAAGATCCGTCAGGAACTGAAAGCAAATTCCGCCACCGATTTCAGCGGCGCGCTTGGCGCGGTTGGAAAACAAGTTACGCTCAAGGGAACGCTGGAGTATCAGGCCTGCGACAGCAAGATTTGCTTCTTGCCGGCTTCTGTTCCGGTCGAGTGGCATCTTCAGATCGTGCCTCTCGATCGGCAGCGGGCACCGGAAGAGATTCGCCACAAATAACCACCAAGGCTCACAGTTAATCGTAAAAATATATTATTCTGTCATTCTGAGCGGAGCGAGGAATCTCTCTTCGATTTTAGCGTGACAACAAAACCAAAGAGAGATTCCTCGCTTCGCTCGGAATGACAGACCGGGGCACGACCATAATAAATTGCATTCGGGAGAGACCATGAAACTGGCTGGCGTAATTTTAGGGCTTACTCTTCTGGCGGTTGCTTCCGTTAGCGCCGCGCCGCCGCAGCAAAAAAAAATCGCCGCCGTTCCGCCAGCATGGGCTTATCCAATTAATCCTCCCGATGACAAGCCCGCCGCGGATGACGGTTCCCTCCATCATGTACCAGGCAGCAAAAAAGCTTTGACGCTGACGCAAATCACGGATTTTTTCAACATTCCCGACTGGAATCCTGACGGGCATCCCGCGATGCCAGAGGTCGTTGCGCACGGCAGGAAGCCCGCTGTGCGGGGCTGTGGCTACTGCCACCTGCCCAACGCTCAAGGACGCCCCGAGAATGCCAGCCTTGCGGGACTTCCCGCCTCCTATATTGTTCAGCAGGTGATGGAAATTAAATCCGGCGTGCGCCGGTGTTCCGAGCCGAAAATGGGGCCTCCGGGCAATATGGTGGCGATTGCGCAAAACGCTTCGCTCGAAGAAGCAAAAGCTGCCGCTGAATATTTTTCCTCGCTGCAATTGAAGCCGTGGATCAAAGTGATTGAAACAGACACGGTGATGAAAACGAAAGTGAAGGGCAGCATGCTGGTCGCGGCAGATGGTGGAGGCAAAGAGCCCATCGGGCACCGAATTGTCGAAACGCCCGCGAATCTGGAGCTGACAGAATTGCGTGACGATGCCTCCGGGTTCATCGCGTATGTTCCGGTTGGGTCCATCGAAAAGGGCAAGACTCTCGTCATGGCCGGCGGCGAAGGGAAAACAACGCGATGCTGGTTCTGCCACGGTTCTGATTTGCGAGGACTGGGCCCTGTACCGCAACTTGCAGGACGTTCGCCAAGCTATCTTTTTCGGCAGCTCTACGACTTTCAGTCTGGCAGCCGGCACGGCGAATGGAGCGCCCTGATGAAGGATCCGGTCGCGAACCTGACCAATGACGATATGCTGAGTATCGCCGCCTACCTGGCTTCACTGGAGCCGTAGCCTGCAAAAACCGAAAGGCTTTAACACAGAGGACACAGAGAAAACCGTAGAGAACACCGGAGAATGTTGAGGAAACTCATAAATGTCTCCGGTTTTCTCAAAGCTTTTCTCTGTGCGCTCTGTGTTAAAGCTTTTTCCTGTGTTTTACGCCCAATAAGACCGATCCAGCGTCCGGTACTGAATGGCCTCTCCCAAGTGCCGCGTCTCGAGATTTTCCGACCCGTCAAGATCCGCAATCGTGCGCGCCACCTTCAGGATGCGATCATGCGCCCGCGCCGAAAGCCCCAGCCGCCCGATCGCGCTCTCCAGCATTTTCTCGCCCTCTTCGCTGATGGCGCAAAACTTCCGAATCAGTTTCGGCGGCATATGCGCATTCGAGAAAACTTTTCGTTCTCCCGCGTACCGCTTAGATTGCCGCTCGCGCGCGCGCAGCACGCGCTCACGAATCGTAAAAGAATCCTCGATATTTCCCTTGCTCCGCAATTCCTTGTATTTCACGGCGGGAACTTCAATGTGAATGTCAATGCGATCGATCAGTGGCCCAGAAATTTTGGACACGTAGCGCTGAATCTGCGGCGGCGAACAGTGACACTGCCGCGTGGGATCGCCAAAAAATCCGCACGGGCAGGGATTCATGGCCGCCGCAAGCA
>DATAPT010000382.1:0-5301 GCA_036265065.1 Candidatus Acidiferrales bacterium
CCAAATATAAACTTCGTTCCATGCACTGATGCAAATCGCCTGAATGTGTTACAATTCCTAAGCGCTTGGCTCGCCTCGCGTAACCTCTTGTGGCCTGGTAGAGTAATGGTTAACTCGTCGCCCTTTCAAGGCGAAGATTACGGGTTCGACCCCCGTCCGGGCTACCAAATTTTTTCATCAGCTAACCGCTAATTATTGGTTCAAAGAAAGTTAGCCTATCTTGTTCCAATTATTATTCCATTTGCAAAAAAGCAGCCCGCTCAAAAAACGAGCGGCCTCTACAAAAGCAACGGCAAACCGGTTTCGTAGAGCCCTTCTTCGTTCCGTTCACGGAGAACGTTCCCGGTGAACCGTGTTTTTCGGGACGGTTCACCGAGAACACTCACCGTAAACGAAGAGGGCGACTTGCTCCCCAATGCCCCCATTGCAATTGCCCGGTAGTGGGTCAGTTTGAGGCTGATAGTTCACTCCGATTCCAATTCTCGCAATAGAGTGGCACCCCAGGCTGTAGCCCTCGCCAACTTAACCTCAAGGTCCCCAAGATCGCTGACGAGCGCGAGGTCGCGGACCTGGTCGTACACAAGAGGAGGCAGATCGCGATCAAGGTAGCGCACCCCGAAATCCCATCGCGCGGGACAGTAGCGCATACGCAAGAGATCAGCGAGCGGCTTCAACGTATACGCCCAGAATGCACTGACGGCCTCGACGTGCTGGCCGCGCAAAATGGCCTTGCGGACAAAGACCTGGCTCATAGGGAACCACGTCTGCAGTTCCCGATAGCGCCGGTCCCGCTGCACCGCCAACGCTCGCTCGTCCAAGGGCCTGGGTCGCAGCCAAGTTCCCTTGTCGAAGAGAGGCACCCCCTGACCATGTCGCTCGATGACGAGATCACAATCAGGGTCTCCGGCCCGGAAAAAGATCAGGTCGACCAGAAGAAAATCGCCACCATCTTTTAGCTTGTAGTACCGGCCCTTCAGCGGGGTGGGGCTGGCGGTAATGGGAGATACCGCCTCGAGGGCTCGCTCCGCGCACGCGTACAGGTCATCGAACGACGCATGATCGGCCACTAGGTACTCTAGGTCGATGTCCGAGTAAGCATCCACGGCACCAAAGGCCGCACTGCCACCCTCTCACCCGGCGAAGACGGTCGGAAGCGGCCTTAAAGCCTGGGTAACGGCATCGGAAATCCGACAACGGAGAGACTGGTCAATCATCTTTGCGAAGCCCACCTCGCCCCTAGTGGCAATTTAACAATTTCCTCAATCGACCAGACGTGATCCGCGATTCCAGCTTCCATCGCAGGTGTCACGCGGAGCGTCTGATGCACCTGGGCCGGATCTTGCCTTCGTCAGGGTTATCTAGCGGATCGCCTGAAAGCCTTTCGCCGATGCCCTGTTCAACGACTCGCCTAGCGCCTTCGCATTTAGGATTGGGTTTCTTCTTGGTGCTTGAACGGGTAGGCATGGCGCATTCTGGCACGAACGGGACCGAGCCGTCGAGGTCAGCGATTTCAAATTGACCCACTACCAATTGCCCCAGCCAGTTGCTTTCTTGATTCGCCGGTTGTATGTTGAAAAACAGGGTAAGGCTGGAGAAGTGGACCATGCGACTTAACGATCGAGCCGTACGCATCCCCGCTGCCGAACGGCATCCGCATCGTTTCCCCTTTCGTTTCATCAAATCTTTGAGTTTAAATTTGAATTCAGCAAGTACAGGCCTAAATTTTCCGGGCTGACATGCCTCGGAATTTTTCAAAGGAAAATCATTCATGGCTGAAGTGAATCGATCTGATACTGGAACTGACTTCGTAAGGCAAGCTGCTGAAGATCGATCCGTCAGGCACAAGAATCGGCGCAGAAACATTGTGATCGGGATCGCCGCTGCCGTTGTGCTGATTATCGGCGGAATATTTTTGTGGCGTTACCTGGGCAGCTACGAATCGACTGACGACGCGCAAGTGGACGCGCATCTTTACCCAGTGAGCGCGCGTGTGTCCGGTTACGTAACCAAGGTAAATGTTGGGGACAACCAGTATGTGGAGAAGGGAACTGTCCTCGTTGAGATTGACCCAAAGGACTACGAAGTCAGCGTCGAGGAAGCGAAGGCGAATCTGCTGAACGCGGAAGCCACCGCGCAATCGTTGAATATTACGGTTCCGATTACATCGATCAGCACATCGAGCCAGCTGAACATTGCGACGTCCGGAGTGGAAGATGCGAACACAACCATTGCCCAGGCCGAAACTCAGGTTTCCGCTGCACGCGCGCAGTTGGAAGCCGCGCAGGCAACAGATGTAAAAGTGCAGGACGATGTTGGCCGTTACAAAATGCTGGTGGAAAAACAGGAAGTATCGCAGCAGACGTATGACCAGGCCATAGCCACGGCCAAAGCAAGCACCGCGACCGTTGCAGCCGCGCGCGACAACGTTACGGCCGCGTTACAGGCCGTGCAACAATCGCAAACCCGCCTGCGGCAATCCCAAGCCACTCAACAAAATGCCGTCTCCAGCTTGCAGGAAGTTTCGTCGACCAAAGCACGGGCGCGTGCCGCGGTTGCCCAGGTTCAGCAGAAGCGGGCCGCCCTTGAACAGGCGCAGCTGAATCTGCAATACGCGCAAATCGTCGCGCCCGTCAGCGGCGAAGTGACCAAGACCGTGGTCGTGGGAATGAATGTGCAGCAGGGTCAGCAACTGATCACGGTCGTGCCGTTGGAAGACGTATGGATTACCGCCAATTTTAAAGAGACGCAACTGAAAGAAATGAAAATCGGGCAAAAAGCCGAAATTCATTCGGATTCAAGCGGACGTACTTTCAAGGGCCATGTGGACAGTATTTCCGGCGCCACAGGACCTTTGTTCAGTTTGCTTCCTCCGGAAAACGCGACCGGAAATTACGTAAAGATCGTTCAGCGCATCCCCGTGAAGATCGTTCTGGAACCGGGAGAAAACCAGGATCACCAGCTTCGCCCGGGCATGAACGTGGTGCCCGATGTTTACCTTCGATGAGCACAGCTTCCTCTCCAGTAGCCGGGCAAGACACCTGGCGTCCGAAGTTTAATCCGTGGCTGATCGCCGTGGTCGTGGCCATGGCCGCGTTCATGGAGGTGCTCGACACGAGCATCGCCAATGTGGCATTGCCATACATCGGCGGAAATCTCGGCGCGAGCAACGATCAGAGCACCTGGGTGCTGACTTCCTACCTCGTTTCCAACGCCATTATTTTGCCGATCAGCGGCTGGCTTGCGGGCGCATTTGGACGAAAACGTTTTTTTATAGTTTGCCTATTCGTCTTCACCGTAAGCTCACTGCTTTGCGGGATCGCGCCCAGCCTCGGCATGCTGCTTTTCTTTCGTGTGCTGCAGGGCTTGGGTGGCGGCGGGTTGCAACCCATGGCGCAGGCCATCCTCGCCGATACCTTTCCCCCGGAGCAGCGAGGCTTGGCTTTCGCGCTTTACGGAATCACGGCAGTCACCGCGCCCACGATTGGTCCCACGCTTGGCGGTTGGATCACCTTCAATTATTCCTGGCGCTGGATTTTTTTTATCAATCTTCCCGTAGGATTACTCACATTGTTTTTAGTTTATACGTTTGTGGAAGATCCACCTTACCTGGCAAGGATCAAGGCAGCCGGTGTAAAGCTGGACTATATCGGCATCGCGTTGCTGACGCTTGGCGTTGGCGCGTTACAAATCCTGCTCGATAAGGGGCAGGAAGACGATTGGTTCGGCTCACATTTCATTACGACACTCATCATTACTTCCGTGGTTTGCCTCCTCGCGCTCGTGATTTGGGAGTGGTTTCAGCGGGCGCCCATCATTGATGTTCGCCTGTTCAGGAATTTTAACTTTGCGAGCGCCAATCTGATGATGTTCACGCTGGGCATTGTGCTCTTCGCCAGTCTCGTCTTGATGCCGCTATTTCTGCAATCGCTCATGGGATATACGGCGCAGGTCGCGGGCCTCGCCATTTCCGCGGGAGGAGTCTGCCTGCTGATTGAAATGCCCATCATGGGCCAATTAACCACGAAAGTAGAGGCACGCCGCCTGATCTCATTCGGATGGATTTCCCTGGCTATCGCGATGTATTACTCCACGAAGCAAATTGACTTGCAGATTAGTTTCAGCACGGCCCTGTGGCTGCGCGTCGCTCAGGTTTTCGGAATGGGTTTCTTGTTTGTGCCCATTACGCTCGCAGCTTACATCGGAATCCCGCCGGAGAAAAATAATGCGGTTTCCGGAATCGTCAATTTCATGCGCAATATGGGCAGCAGCGTGGGAACCTCGATCGTAACCACGTTGCTCGCGCGCCGCGCCCAATTTCACCAGGAAATTTTGATCGATCACACCGTGGCGGGAAATCCCCGCCTTCAGGGGGCGGTGGATGGCCTTTCGCAGCGCCTGGCGCAGGCGGGACTCGATCGTCACAGCGCGGTGGCGACTGCCTACGCCAGAATTTACCAATCGGTGCAGGCGCAAGCCAGCGCCAACGCTTACATCGATACTTTCATGGTGTTGGCTATCGGCTCGCTGATTATGTTTTTTCTTTCTTTTTTCCTGAAGAAGAATGATCCCGGCGGCGGGCATGTCGTAGCGGAATAATTTTTCCGCGCTGGAGCACGGAAGTCTTCCTCTTGACGTCAGACTATCGCCTATAAATATTTCAGCTGTAATTTATTAATTTTTATGCATGCAAATATTAATTTGTTATGAAGGAAATCTTTTTCCCACCGCAAGCGGTTTGTCTAACAAAGATAAATTTTTAATTCAAACGCTAGATGTTTCAATTTGGATGGCCAATCCCTGCATTGAAACTTTTCTATCCAACCGGCATTTGTCTAATCATTTTCCACTTCATTTTCCGGGCTATAAACATACAGATGTCAATTAGTTAGAGACATTTCGTGCTTGGTGTTCCGGTTGCTCCAACTAAACCAGATCGCTGATCGAAAATCTAATGTTTATTCGGTATGCCAAGGACGTCGGAATGACGCAAGCTCAAGAATATCCAGACAGTCGAGAATTGGCAGCCAGGGCTCTGCGAAATGACAGCGGATACTCGCTGGTCGAACTCATTTTTGCGGTAGTAATCAGCTTGATACTAACGGCTATCGCAGTTCCGGCGGTCGGGTCGGTCCTGAACAATTATCGCCTGCAAGGGGCAGTGGCTAACGCGACCTGGGCGATTCAATCCACGCGCTATCAGGCCCTGATGGCCGGTTATCCGTACCAGGTGGTCTTCACGAAGGCGTCAAGCCAGTATCAGATACAGAACTTGCCAACTGGTGCGACCACATACGCGAACGT
>DATAPT010000383.1:0-5002 GCA_036265065.1 Candidatus Acidiferrales bacterium
CGTGGTACCCGCTCTGATCCTGCACGGTTATCTTTCGGATGGCAAAATCGCGTTTTTCCCTTTTAAATCGATAGAAACACGGCATCTACAAACTCCCGCAGGTTGGCAGGTGTTTCTTGTAGACAAACGGAAATGCCGGATGTCTTCGATTGAGTACTATGAATTTGGGTTATAAAAATTGTTACTTGTCTTAATTTAGACTCGGCCTTATACATGTCTCACGTCAGAACGTCCCTCTGGCAGGAAAAACGGCACAATTTAAAAAGTATCAGATCGCTTTCTTGCGTCATGGTGTCTGTTCAGAATTAATTTGCGGAAAAAATCCGCAACTGAAGACTAACGCCAGCCGAGGGGGTCAGTTCGCTTATGAGTGACGATCAGATTCGAGTTTTCTTCTGCAGCCCGGACATCGCCTTTGCCGAACCTCTAACTCACGCGCTCGGAACCGGCTTTAAAATTCGCGCTACACGCGAACTTCGTTGGCCCACCGCGGGAGAGGTAGGCATCTATGATGTCATGCTCCTGGACCTGCAGGCGAGCGACAAAGATCCCGTCATCAAAGCTGCTTTGGAATTTTTGACCACGTCCGCGGAAACCAGGTTTCCTCTTCCTGTCGTGGCGATTCTGGCTTCGGAAGATCGTGCGCTGACCCTGCGCCTGATGGATCTCGGCGTTCACCTGATTCTTGCCAGCCCTCCGGACATGATCGAGCTTCGTATCGCTTTGCGCCGCGCCTGCCGTTTCCATCAATTGGAAAAGGAAGCCCAGGATCTTCGCGCGCAGGAAATGAAAATCACGGCAACCTACACGATGGTGGGTGTGGAAGGCGCATTGACCGAGGTTCTGGCTCTGGCGCAAAAAGTTGCGCCGTGCGACGTCACCGTGCTGATCACGGGCGAAACCGGAACAGGTAAAGAATTGTGGGCTCGCGCTATTCACCGTATGAGCTCGCGATCAACCCAGCCATTCATTGGTTTTTCCTGCGCCAACCTGCCGGAAACCCTGATTGAAGACGAGCTTTTTGGACACGAAAAGGGCGCATTCACCGGAGCTTCCAACACGCGGCGCGGGCGTTTTGAGCTGGCCGACCGCGGCACTTTGTTCCTCGACGAAATTGGCGACCTCAGCCTGGGCTTGCAGCCAAAGCTGTTGCGAGTTGTTCAAGAGCGCAGCTTTGAACGGCTCGGCGGTTCGAAGCCCGTTGCGGTCGACGTCCGCATGATCTGCGCCACGCACCACAACTTGCACGAGATGGTGGAGCAGGGAAAATTCCGCGAAGATCTTTTCTACCGCTTGAATGTCGTCCAGCTGCACCTCCCTCCACTGCGAGAACGGCGCGAGAGCATTCCGGAACTTGCACATCACTTTTTGCGTCAGTTCTCGACTCAATTTGGGAAGAAGACAAAACGTTTCTCCAGCCTCGCCATGCAAGCGCTGGAGGAATGCCCGTGGCCGGGAAATGTCCGCGAGCTTGAGAATGTTGTGCAGCGCGCCGTCGTGCTTGCGGAAGACACGACCGTGGAGCTCAGCCACTTGCCCGAGAAATTGAAAAAAGGATTTACGGACAGCTCCCCGACGCATTCTTACGATCTGGAAATTCGCGAATTCAAAAAGCGTCTGGTGCTGCGCACGCTGCGCCAGTGCGGCTGGAAAAAGACGGAGACAGCGCGGTCCCTGGGAATCGCCAGGAATTACTTGCACCGTCTGATCAATCAATTGAATATTCTTCCGGAAGAATCGGCCATGCAAGTCGTATCGAGCAGTTCGTCCATCAAATCAGAATCGATCAACTAGAACAGGTAGGAGGCAGTTTTCTGATTTGTGAAAGGGAAGCCTGATTTCCTGATGCAGACCACTTCCGAGGAACTTGAGTTTCGCGATCGCATCTGCCGGCCAATGCTTCTGGCTGCGCAGAACCCGGACGGCGGGTGGGGCTATGGGCAGGGAAAAGCGAGCGCTACGGAGCCAACCGCCTGGGCGCTATTTGCACTTGCCTCATCCGCGGAATCGAGCGGTGACGTAAATAAAAGTCCTTCCCCCACGTTGTGCGGCAGGGAATGGCTACGTGCCGCACAATTACCCAATCATTCTTGGCCCGCATTTGGCGAATTCCCGGAAGGGCGGTGGCTTACTTCTTTGGCATGCCTCGCATTGCACGAGTCTGGCGAATCCCTGGACGCGGTTGCGGCAGGGGCCAAGTGGCTCTGCGGCGAGTGTCCGGGCGACAGCAAGCTGTGGCGCCGCACCATTCAAAAGATTTTCGTAAAGCAGACAACGCTGCGTCAAAACTCAGCCTTACGCGGCTGGAGCTGGACTCCCGGCACCAGCAGTTGGGTCGAGCCTACAGCGTGTGCGGTCGTTCTCCTGCATGCATTATCCAATTCGAAAGCAAATCCACAGGAAGCCGAAAAGCGCCGCAGGATGGCCGAGGCAATGCTCTATGACCGCATGTGTCCGGGCGGAGGATGGAATTCAGGGAATTCGGAAGTGTACGGAGTCGCGGGAGAACCGCTAATCGGCCCTACCGCGTGGGCACTGATCGCGTTGCAGGAGTATCGCGATCGCGCCGAAAATCAGCTTGGACTGAAATGGCTTTTATCCAGGCGCGAATCGATTCCCGGGCCCGGCTCTCTGGCGCTGGCCCACATAAGTTTTCAAGTGTATGGATGCGAAGTGCCTTCGATGGTTCCCGCGCTTCGCGAGGCGTATGCGCGCAATCAATTTATGGGCAACGTGTTGGTGGCGGCCATGTGTGCGGTGGCGTTAGACGCTCCTGCTGGCTGGCTCAATTGGGAGAGGAGTCGCTAGAGGCCGCACCACAAATTTCTCGTGGAAGATACTTCATAGGGCTGCAGAGTCTGTGTGCGCGCCTCTGAATCATTGTGGGCCGTGGCTTTAGCCACGACATTAGTTCTGCAAAATGAATGCGGCTTTAGCCGCTGGGGTTTCGATTTTGCAGTTCTCATGCGGACTCTTCAGGGGCTAAAGCCCATGATTTTCATGTTCCTGAACGTCGCGGCTGAAGCCGCGACCCACAACGATTATTTACGCGAGCCACAAGGATTATTTACGAGATGGCTTTTAGGCTTACCGGCCTATTCCTATGAACACTCGAGTCGCGAACTTGACGCCGTCCCAGATGAGAAGCGTTTCTCGCGTGGCGATACGGCGCGTCGCGAATTATCAGGCGGAGATGGTGGCGCCCATGGTGGAAGCGCTGCGCGAATTTGATTTACCGGTCCGCGGGAAAACTATTTTATTAAAGCCAAATTTTGTGGGCCCAGATCCGCTGAATCTGAACAATACGCATCCCGCGGTGGTGGCGGCGGCACGCGAAAGTTTTCTGAAGCTGGGAGCGGAGCGAGTGTTGCTGGGAGATGGCCCGGCGCTCGATCGGGACACGGAAGGCATAGCCGAGTCCATGCATCTGCGCGATTACGTTGGGCCGCTTACGGATTGCCTCGTGGACCTGAATACGGACGCGCCGCGCAAAACCCTGTTGCGCACGAATGCGTCCACGCTGAAGCACCTATATTTTCCAGAGACGGTGCTCGGCGCTGACCTCGTGGTTTCCATGCCTCGCATGAAAACGCATCACTGGGCGGGCGTAACGCTTTCGCTAAAAAACATGTTCGGGGTGGTTCCGGGAAACTGCTATGGCTGGCCAAAAAATATTCTGCACTGGGCGGGAATCACGCGGTCTTTGTTGGATATCAATGCGACGGTGCGCCCGGATTTTGCGATTGTCGATGGAATCGTCGGGATGGAAGGGAATGGACCGACGCAAGGAACGGCAAAGCCCTGCGGAGTGCTGGTGATGGGCGACGATCCCGTGGCTGTCGACGCCACGTGCACACGGATTATGGGTTTAGTTCCCGAACAGATTGAATATCTGGCGCAAGCGAGCATTTTGTTGGGGCATGTGAGGGAAGAAAAGATTTCGCAAATAGGCGAAACGATAGCGCAAGTGCTTACGCCATTTGAAGTTCTGGAGAATTTCAAGAAGTTGCGGAAGGTCTGGAAAACCATTGGAAATTGAATTGCACTTCAAGAGGGGAGGACAGGGCAAATCGATGGCAAAGTGTCTCCAAAAAGAGACTTTTACGCGTGTGCGGAGAGTGTTTGGCCGGCGATTGGCGTCGGATACACGCGGCCAGGAGCTTGTAGAATTTGCATTCGTGTTTTGGATCCTGATGGCGCTTTATATTTTGGTTTTTTGGTGCGGCAGAGCTTATAGCATTTACCAAGCCGTGGAAAGAGCAGCTCGAGAGGGAGCCAGGGTTTCTCTAATGTCGAGCTGTGCCACATGTGGCAATGCTCCAAACGATCCTACGACGGCAATTAACGATGCTCTGACGGCCGCGTCATTAGATCCTTCGCTCGCTTCCATCACGCCGCCCGCTTTTAACCAAACCCTGGTTCCCAGTAATTCTCCAAATTATGACCAAGTTTCCGGAGTTACCGTTACGGTTGGCTATCCTTTCCAAGTCAATTTGCCGTTATTGGGTTGGATGACTTCATCTGGAGCCATCCCTTTAATCAATATAAGTTCGACTGTCTCTATGAAACAGGAGTACTGATTTTGATTTGTAAAATGAAAATACGAATGAGTAAATACGCGCAGCGCTATCGAGAGCTGGCCTGGAATGAAAAGGGCGCGGAATTGATTGAACTCGCGTTTATTGTGCCGTTTTTTTTAGTCATGATCATCGGGATTGTAGATTTCGGAGGCGCGTGGGCCGCGCATGATCAGATCGCGGGCGCGGCACAAAGTGGAATTCGGGTTGCTGTTAACAATTTTAACGATACAACGAATCCGCAATGCGGCGGCGCTCCTTGCTCGGTTCAGGCGGCAATCAATACTTCAATTTCCGCGTTAAATAATGCCGGCGTTCCCACTTGTGGAATGGATCCCACAAATATCACAGCAACAGGAGCTGCATTTACCTGGAGCGATTCGGTCGGATGCGGCAATGGCGGCACATTCACAATTACGGTGGCG
>DATAPT010000384.1:0-4825 GCA_036265065.1 Candidatus Acidiferrales bacterium
CTGTCGATATTCTGCGGTATGAATAAGTGGTGGCCTAGCACGATCCCAGAACCCTCAGTGCGAATGAATGACGATTATGTTGAAAAGTAGGATAGATTCCTCTGTATAATACTCCTTGGTAAAGTATCATAGTTGGATTAATTTTAAACATATTGCGCATCGACAATCGAGCTTCCTGCAATCTGAAAAGTACGGCACATCCAGCAGTAAGACGAAAGTCATTACACCGAGGGAAGTAGAATATGTCTGCTGACGTCGAACAGCTTCGACGAATTGTACAAGAGAGTATCCGCGTCCAGAGGTCCGGTAGTAAGACGATTGACTATGTCGATGTTTCTCGCGCTCTTGCGGACATGGTAGCAAAGCAAAACCACGTCATCTTTGGTCGCCGAGGGTGTGGCAAGACATTACTGTTGCAAGCAACTCAGCAGAAAGTCGATGGAGACATAAGAGTTGTTTACATAAATTGCGAAGACTATAAGCTGCATTCGTTCCCCAACGTTTTGATCGAAATTCTCGATGCCCTTTTTGAGGAACTCGAGAGAAACCTTCAAGGCTGGTTCGGTCGGAAAAAGAGATCCAGGGATCTAATCCAACAAATCCGAGCCGAGCTCACCTCCTTAAAAGAGGGAGCCGACGAGTCTGATCGTACGGTCAAGGAGACCGACACAGCAGAGGTCACCTCGAAGGCCAATGCTAGTCTGGCCGCCGGTGGCATCAATATTGGTGCGGGTCAAGTATCAGGTCGAAAGGCGGCTATAGAACAGGAATATAAGGAACACGACAGTAAGATTCAGAAGTTGGACCTCTTACTTCCAAGGCTCAAGAAACATATTCGTGAGTTTTTTGAGGCCTCGACGGACGTTAAGGCAGTGTTTCTGGAGCTAGACGATTCGTCCAGCTCGTAGGTTTTTTGGCGGACGGGTTCGATTACGATTCGCCCTGCCTCTTCACGCACATCCACCACTTCATCCAAGCCCAGGCGCGATGCCTGCAACACGGGTGCCGGGATGCGTATGGCCGCGCTATTACCCCATTTCCTTACGGTCGCTTTCACGGATCGCCTCCATGTAGACACGCTGTAGATACATTACTACAAATCGAAACAGGAATGTCTGCAATGTAGATACGAAACGCGCCGTGGATCGGTGTGGAAGCGCGGCGTAAAACTTTGTTCCGGAACACCGGGTAGTTCCTTGCAAAGAAAATCCAGGATAGTCGTATAATTCCTCTCACCGATCCTGAGTTATATGTTTTGACCGAAGTTTTTATCTCCGGCAGTTTTTAGTAAGCGTTGCCCGCACGCGGGACGCAGAGGAGGCCACATGACCGAGATTTCGAGGCGCGGATTTGTGAAGGGCGCGGCATTTGCTCCGCTGGCGTTTACGCCGTTGCGTTCCATGGCGCAGCAAGCGGCGGCGCCGGGCGACCGCTTTGATTTTGTGTTCGCGGGCGCGGGGCACAACAGCCTGATCTGCGCGGCGTACCTGGCCAAGGGCGGCTACAAAGTGCTGGTGCTCGAAGGGCGCCCCACGATTGGCGGCGGAACGAAGACGGCGGAAGTTTGCATGCCGGGATTCAAGGAAGATTTGTGCTCAAGCGTGCATTCGGGCATCGCGAATAATCCGGCCGTTCGCAACAATGAATTGCAGCTTCGCGATTACGGCTACGGCGAATACATCGATCCCGATCCCGTCATGCACATCCCGTTTTCGGACGGCGCTTCGATTACGGTGTGGCGCGACCTTGACCGCACCTGCGAATCCATCGCGCGCTTTTCCAAAAAAGATGCGGAGACATTTCGCCGCATGATGGCGGAATTTAAAGCGTACACAGCTGCAACGGCCGCCAGCCGCGGCGCATCGGCAGACGGAGGCGCGCCCAAAATTCCCAAGGCCGGTGTGTGGCAGCGTCGCATGGCCATGTCCGCCTACGATTTGCTTTGCGAAATGTATGAGAGCGATCACATGCGCCGCGCCAATCTTGTGTGCGGACATTTCGGTTCGGTGCCCGGCGGAGATCCGAACACCGGCGCTCAGGCCTTTACGCTCGTGCAGCAGGTGATCAGCGGGCGTCCCATTCCCAAAGGCGGCTCGGGCACGCTGAGCGTGGCGCTCGGACGCTTTATCGAAGCGTACAACGGCGTAGTACTCACCAGTAAACCTGTCGCGCAATTGATGATCGAGAGTAATAAGTGCGTGGGAGTGGTCTGCGCGGACGGCAGCACCTTCCGCGCGGAAAAGTCCGTCGTTTCGACCATTCATATTAAGAACTTAGTAAACATGGCCCCCCGCGAATTGTGGGGAGAGGATTTTCTTGAGGGCGTCGATCTGTATCAGCCCGAGCACGCCATGATCAGCCTGCATTACGCCACCACCGAAGCCCCGAAATATGCGCTGCCGGCAGGCGGAACCATTTCCACGTGTGAGGCCGCCATTGCTCCCGAACGGCTCGGCTACTACCTGGAAATGAATGCGCTCGAGGCCCGCGGCGAAGTTAATCTGAACGAGCCTCCGGGTTTGCAAATAGTTTCCCCAAGCGTTGCCGATCTCAGCCGCGCGCCCGCTGGTTGCCACACCGTCAAGATTGAAAGCAATTTGCCGTACGGTTTGAAAGAAGGCCCGAAGCACTGGGACAACATCAAGGAGCAAGTGGCCGAAGCTCTCCTCAATCGCCTGCGGCAATTTGCGCCGAACCTCACGCCCGATAAATTTTTAGGTAAATTTATCGAGAGCCCGCTGGACATCGAGCGCATGAATCCGTCCATGTGGCGGGGAAGCACGCACGGCGGCGCCATGATTCCTTCACAAACGGGAGCGATGCGCCCCGTGCCCGGCTGGGCCAACTACCGCATGCCGATTGCGGGGCTCTACCAGACGGGAGCCTGCACCGCGCCCGGCGGCGCTGTCACCGGAATGCCCGGGCGGAATGCGGCATCCGTGATCCTGAAAGATTTCGGAAGCAGCCTGGAAGAAGTTGTAGCTAAAAAATCCAGCAAGTCGTAACTGGGAAAGTAGCAAAAGTAGGACAGGCTTCAGCCTGGCTTCTTTTGATTTCTGCTAAGTAAAAAAATCAAAACGGGACACGCTAAAAAGGCCGCAGAAAAAGTAATCCATTCTGTCATTCCGAGTGAAGCGAGGAATCTCTCTTCGATTTAGCGGTAAGAAAATAAAGAAAGAGAGATTCCTCGCTTCGCTCGGAATGACAGAGATGCTGGGTTTTTCCGCAACCTGCGAAGCCGGTCCTACTTGTGCCACAACCTGTGAGGCAACAAATAGGTTAAGCCTGCAAAAGCTTCCCAATGCGTGGAGGTGCTGGTTAAACCTTTGTCGAAACCCGTATCAAACACCAGATTTTTTCGCGCGGTATAGCTGACAGCCCACAAGTTACCAATGGCATTGCCATGCTGGAAAGGTTGGGAAAAACGCCAAATTTCCCCTGAAAGACCGAACCGTTTTCCAAGCGGATGCGAAATCGAAAGTGTCTGCCCGAATTGCAACCTGCGCACCGGGCCATCGAGAACTTCATTGAAGACGGCATTCGCATCGTAGTGAAAACCTTTCACATCCGCACTCGCATAAAATATGGAAGAGCTGAGCGGACTCCCGACGTCCAGGTCCGGCGCATCACCATTGTAGACGCGTCTGAAATAGCTGGCTGAAAGCGTAGGCGTTGCGCCTTCGCCCGGGAAAAGTACAGCCTGAGCGCCGAGAAATACTTCGGCAGTCCCATTGGCCGCCAATCCATTTACTGTATAGTGAACAACCGGCTCGGAAGATTCGATAAACTCCAGTCGCCGCGAAACAGCCAATTTGACAACTTCGTTAAACCCATACTGGGTGGAAAATTCAAGTGAATCCGTGGCGCCTAGCGATCCGATTTCAAATTGAAGGTAGCCTACTGGCGTCAGCGTCGCGGGATTGCTTACGGTTGGCCGTCCGGGATTTGCTTCAGGCTCATCCTCTTGCGCAACCGGTAGCGCCCCGGATTTTGCTTCGTTCTGATTGGATTGGCCCAGGGCTGGCCACGCGACAAGCACCATCGCAAGCATCGCCAGGAAGAAAGTACCGTGAAAGTTAGAGTTCAGTCTTGGAAAGCGACTACGAAAAGGCATCCGTTTTTTTTGGGTTCGCATTGCGCGGTGTTATCTTACTATCGGATGGATGCTGAAACAGCGGGATTGGTTCATAAGGTCCCTAATTTTGCTAAATAGCTAGTTTTCACCGAAGAAATCCCATTTTTACTGAAATTCGCAGGCAAAAAATATTCGTTATTATTTCTGTAATATTTGGCGTCCGGGTTGCACTTAGGTAGGGGTAGGAGTTTACCGCCAGGGAGATTGAGTCCCAATGTAGCAAGGTGGAATTTTAAAAGAGCTGCAAGGTTATTATTTTCAACGGCTTAGTTTAACTGCTCAAGAGTGCCAAAATGGGTCATTCTTTCGAGAGGCACACACAGGGCGAGAAAGTGAAATGGTTTGTCCTGCTGGTTAAACTGCAGGAGGCCAAAATCCAACTTGTTGGACGAATTGAAGGGAATGGGCATCTAATCGAAGTAGAAGGGAAATGTGAAAGGGTCAGAGATAGTTTAGAATATTAATCTCCCCTTAAGTAAATATGGCGACAGGAACCTCATCTTCGACAGGCCCTCTGATGAACGGCACGGAGCAGGCAACCGTGCTGGTCGAAGCTCGAGATTTGCGCAAGGTTTATGGTTCGGGCAGCGCTGAAATCATTGTGCTTTCTGGCGTTAACGCCAGCGTTGAAACCGGCAAGTTAATTGCGATTGTAGGCCCTTCGGGCGCGGGCAAAAGTACTTTTTTGCA
>DATAPT010000385.1:0-1735 GCA_036265065.1 Candidatus Acidiferrales bacterium
CACATCCGGATGAGTCTGCACAAAAAGCCGTGTCTCTTTCTTGTCGGTCTCACGCATTCCCTCTCGCGCGTCAACCGCCTCGGCAAACCTTGCATCGAGATCGCCAGCCTGAGCGATGCGGCGGCAATTGGCGCATTGCCCACAGAAATCGGGCAGTCCATCGGTTTCCGTTGGGGTCAGGCAATTCAAAGCCTGCGCCAGCATCAGCGCCAACGTATATTTGCCCGATCCGCGCACGCCTGACAGGATCACCGCATGTGGAAAGCGCTTCCGCGCCAGCATATCGCGCAGGCGATGAACGGTATCGGCGTTGCCATGAAAATCAGAGAATCCCATTATTTTATGTTCGATCCTTGGACACCAAGATTAGTCCGGGTTGAGCCTTCATCGGTTTCGCGCAGCCAGCTTGAGCGTTTGCCCAAGAACTTCCATTATCTTCCGATGCGTTTGCGACGGCCTGCCGCTCGCATCCACCTGAACGACCCGTTGCGGTTCGCGTGCGGCAATTGCCAGATAGCCAGCATGCACACGAGCGAAAAAGGCTCGATTCTGCTGCTCGAAGCGGTTTTCGTCGCCGCCTTTATTCCCATTTTTGTGCGCGCGGTGGTTCGCCTGCTGATTTCTCCGCCGCGCCCGACCTATGCTCAGCCCTGGGTCGGAATCGAGGAGGATCGTTAAGTCCGGCTGTAAACCTCCGCACAACACACGATGCAAGTTCAACACATCCTCACTGCCCAACTTTCGACCATAGCCTTGATAAGCTTCTGTGGAATCGGTGAAGCGGTCGCAAAGTACTATCTGACCATGTTCCAGCGCCGGTTGAATTAACTCTGCAATATGTTGCGCTCGCGAAGCAAACATCAGTGCCATTTCCGCCATGGGTGAAAGGCCTTGCGTCTTAGAGTCCAGCAAAACACGGCGAATTTTTTCGCCCGTCGCCGTTCCTCCAGGTTCGCGTGTCTCCACCACGTTATATCCCGCCGCGCGCAAGGCAACGGCCAGCTTCCGCAACTGCGTGCTCTTGCCGGTTCCGTCCAGTCCTTCGAATGTGATGAACTTTCCACGCCGCGACATCGTGGAGATGATATCAGCGCGGGTGCGTCTCTGTACTGCTGCTCGCGCTGCCTGCTATAGTCTAAAATCCTGCGGGCAATCGATTCGGTCCTGTGATCACGGGGGACACTCATATGAAACTCTCAAGAGTCTTGAGAGTCGTCTCTGTTCCGTTCTTTACACTTTTTTTCTCACTACTTTTTTTCTCACTCTTGGGCTGGTCCGCATCCACGCCAACCGTAACCATCTTTGTGGACGCCAGTTCTGCTCCCCGTAAAATCTTCCACGCTAAGCTGAAAATCCCCGCCGCCGTCGGAGACCTCACGCTGTATTACCCGAAGTGGATCCCCGGTGAGCATGCTCCTGATGGCCCAGTTATTGATCTGGCTGGCCTGAAATTCTTCGCGGCCGGAAACCCGCTCAAGTGGCGGCGCGATCTGCTTGACGGCTTCACTCTCCACGTGGATGTCCCCACTGGCGTGACCGAAATCGAGGCTGAACTCGACTTTCTTTCGCCTGCTACTTTCGAAGGCGGATTTTCGGCGGGCTCTTCCGCTACCGACAAAATGGCGGTCATCAGTTGGAATCAGGTTCTGCTCTACCCCAAAGGATTCAAGTCCGACGACATTAATTACACCGCCAGCCTGAAACTCCCGGATGGTTGGAAGTTCGGAACGCCGCT
>DATAPT010000386.1:0-3824 GCA_036265065.1 Candidatus Acidiferrales bacterium
GTGAGAACTCAAAAATCGACGCGTTTTTGTAGCGCCCGCCTTCAGGCGGGCACTTTGGAATCAAGCAGATGCCCGCCTGAAGGCGGGCGCTACATGACTCAAAACCGAGTTCTCACGCAGACTCTTCAGCCTGTGTGGGGTTAGTCCTTACTAGGCGTAAAACCGCACAGGCTGAAGCCTATGCCACATAATGCTCACCGAGTTGCCGCTGCGGCGGTTTCCGCAAGCTGGCGCAGCGATTCGCTGTATGGCGCGCGCGCCACGCCACGCTCGCAAATGATGCCGGTAATAAAGCGCGCGGGCGTAACGTCAAACGCGGGATGCGCCGCGAAAACATCGGGAGCGATGCGCACGCCGCGAATGTGGGTCACTTCTTCGGCGGAACGCTCTTCGATTGGAATGTGTTCTCCGTTTGGAATCGAAAGATCAAATGTGGAAACCGGAGCAGCGACGTAAAACGGCACGCCATGTTCGCGCGCCAGAACCGCAATTTGATATGTGCCAATCTTGTTTGCTGTATCGCCGTTGGCGGCAATGCGATCCGCGCCCACGACCACCGCGTTCACTTTTCCCGCCTTCATGAAATGGCCCACCATGTTGTCGGTAATCAGCGTCAGCGGCACGCCGCCTTCGTGCAATTCCCATGCGGTGAGCCGCGCGCCCTGCAAATATGGCCGCGTTTCCGGCACAAAAACGCTCAGCTTATGTCCCTCTTCGATCGCTACGCGAATCACGCCCAGCGCTGTGCCGATCCCGGCGGTGGCAAGAGCTCCCGCGTTGCACTGCGTCATAACTGTGCCCGCGGCAGGCATCAATTCCGCGCCAAAGTGGCCAATCGCTTCGTCCGTGGCGCGTTTTTCCGCGTGTACCGCGCGCGCTTCTTCGATCATCGCGCGCCGCACTTCATCGAGCGGCGTGTTCGCCGCCATGAGCTCGTCGAACTTGCGCGTCATGCGCTCCAGCGCCCAAAATAGATCGACGGCAGTCGGCCGCGTTTTGGCAATCGTCGAGCAAATTACGGGAAATTCCGCGCGCAATTCCGCGTGCGTCCGCGCACTCGAATGCTCAATGCCCAGCGCGACGCCCATCGCCGCGGCCACGCCAATCGCCGGCGCCCCGCGAATCACCATGTCCTTGATCGCCGCCGCCACTTCGCGATAATCCGTGTAAGTGTGGTGAATCACTTCTCCAGGCAAGCGGCGTTGGTCGATCATGACCACACCCTTGCTCGTCCATTCGATGGGCTTTGCGACTTTCATTATGCTGAAAAGATCCCCCGATAAAATTTTGTGCAGCCGCGAACCGCTTTAAGTAGAACAGGCTTCAGCCTGTTTTCTTTTGACTTTTTCATCGAACACACAAACTTCAAAGGCAGACAGGCTAAAGCCTGTCCTACTTTAAACACCGAATCATTTAATGATGCGAACCGCTGACAACATAGATCAGGTAGCCGACAAGCTGTAACCCGTTGTAACCAAGATGCACAAAATAACTGGCCGTCACCGTGCCCGTTCGCGCGCGCACCCACGTGAGAATCACGCCGACCAGAATCAAAAGCGCAATCTGTCCCCATCCGCCCCACAACTGCGCCGCGTGCATCAACCCGAAAAGCGTTCCCGTGATGGCCACTCCGGCCACCACGCCCAAACGCCGCGCAATCACCGGATAAAGAAAGCCGCGAAAAATAGTTTCTTCCACCAGCGGCGCCACCAGCACGCCCAGCACTCCAAACAGCAATATGCTCACGCGCGCCTTCAGCAACTCTTCAATCGGCAGCGTCTCTTTCGAATTAAGAAAGCCTCCCACAAACGAAACCACCACCGCCAGCATCGCGCCCACCGCCAGATAATGAAGCGCGGAGTCGCGAATTTTTCCCAAGCCGGGCCGCATCTCGCGCCATCCGATCGACGGCCAGAACGGCGCGGTCGTGCGCGCCTGCAGCATCAGGTAAAGATACAGAATGGCCAAGCCGTCCAGCAGCGCCTGGCTGATGAGCACCACCACCGACTTCGCCGTGCTCATCGTCTCGCCGAACACTTCATGCGAGGGTATGCCAAAGAGCCGCACCGCCACCTGCGCCGCTCCCCAGGTAACCACCGCGCTGCCAATCACGCCAAGAACGACGAGGAGCAGCACTTCCATCCAGCCCCAGGGCACATGCAAATCGTCCGAAACTCCGGCATAAAGGCGAGGCTCTTCGGGTGAAGTATCTAGGGGAAAAGAACCGCCCTGTCCATTCTGAGGCGAAGGGCTAAGTGATTCCATTAAAGGGGGTTCCGTGGCTGAAGGCTCCGATTTAAGAGGGCGCTCATCTTCCGAGGCGTGTTCCATGGTTTCTTTCGAACGAGCCCTGACGGGTGCCGCGCCTGATAAATTTTGATCGTCGTAAACCATTTCAGAGTGGCCTGGCGCTGTCGGGAGGTACAGCCGCACTAAAACGCCACATTCACTTTAACGGCAGTTTCCCCTCCGCGCAAGTCCGCGCAATTGGCCGCAGGTTTACGTGGCATAGGCTTCAGCCTGTGCGGTTTTAATGCCAATAATTGCTGAACTGTGCATGAACAAACTGCCGCAGGCTGAAGAGGCTGTGTGCGAACTGCAAATTCTTTGTGGGTCGTGGCTATAGCCACGACATAAGTTCAGCAAAATGAGTTCGGCTTTACAGGCTGCGGGAAAAAGGCCTTGTGCTGTCATTCTGAGCGAAGCGAAGAATCTCTCTTCGATTTAAGTGTAGGAAAAGAAACAAGGAGAGATTCTTCGCTTGGCTCTGAATGACAGAGTATTGGGTTTTTCCGCAGCCTCTTTAGCCGCTGAGTTTCCACTTTTGCAGTTCTCACACAGTCTCTGAAGCCCGCGCCACGAAGTACGAAACGGTTGCGAATTTTCAGCGGCGGCGCGCCGGTTTTTTGCCGCGTGCGATTTTTGCGAGCGCCTGCGCGTAGGCGGCGATGGTTTCCGGCACGGCCTGGCTGTGGACGAATTGCCCCTCGCGGTGGCAAGCGATCAGCCCGGCTTCGCTCAAAATTTTGAGGTGATGGGAAACGGTGGCGGGCGTGACGCCGCGCAGCGATACGATCTCGCCGCAGTTCATGCGCTGGGACGCTGAAATCGCTTCAAAAATCCTCAGGCGCGTCTTGTCGGCCAACGCTTTCGATATTTTTTCGATCCCGGAACGGTCCATGAATTGCTCCAAGTCTACCGGAATCCCTGTACGTGACGCCAGCGTAAGCTGGAACTTGCGCCGAAAGAAATTCCGGAAACTTCTGCATCCTATCATTTCGATAGTCATCTAAATATCGAAATCATTAGAAGCCTGTCCGCGGCGGCAAGGTTGCCTCCGGAAAAGGCCGACGGGCAAATCGGCAAGCAAAAGGAGACGCAAATGAAGAGACTCGAAGGAAAAGTAGCAGTGGTGACCGGCGGAAACAGCGGCATTGGGTTGGCAACGGCCAAGCGCCTGCAAGAAGAGGGCGCGCGCGTCGCGATCTCAGGCCGCAGCAAAAAGACGCTGGACGAAGCCGTAAAAACAATTGGCAACGGTGTGCTGGCCGTGCAGTCGGACGTATCCAAACTTTCCGATATCGACAAATTGTTCAAGGAAGTTTCAACGAAGCTGGGCAAAATCGATGTCCTGTTCGTGAACGCGGGAGTCGCCAAATTCGCGCCTCTTGCCGATACGACAGAAGCCCTGTTCGACGAGCAGTTTGACATCAACGTAAAAGGATCGTACTTCACCATCCAGAAGGCGTTGCCGTTCCTGAACGACGGCGCGTCGATCATCCTGAATACCAGCGTGGCAGACAGGAAAGGCACCGTGGGCGCGA
>DATAPT010000387.1:0-3536 GCA_036265065.1 Candidatus Acidiferrales bacterium
TGATACGGCTTCTGATAAGGACCATCGCACAGCCACTGCTGATTCACGTCCCACAGAGTGTTTTCTATATTCGATTGCTTCGCATCCTGCGCTGCGGCTCTCCCCGGCAAACTAAGCGTCGCCGGGACAGCCAGCAACAGCGCCACCACCCAAACGTGTAGCCTGTTCATCGCATTCCTCCACCAAATTTAGGTGCAATGCTGCGTATCATAGTTCAGTTTGTCGTGGAGGCGAAGCAAGAAGAGAGGGGATTTTAAGACGTTAGATTATGCAAAAAAAAGCCCGCCCAAAATTCGGGCGGCCTCTTCGAAAGCAAACACAATGACGAAGTCGTTTATCCCCACGCATCCGCGGGAAGATTGATGACGATGGGCTCGGAAGTGCTTCGAATGACGATCCACCGGAAGGGTGTATCTTTCGAGCGGTTTATTTCACGGTGCACGAGCCACGCAGGGACATGCAGAAAATCTCCCGCGCGCGCTGTGAGCGAATGTTCTCCCTTTTCACCCCACTCGATGAACGATTCGCCGGAGAGCACGTAGGCGATCGTGTCCTGCCGGCCGTGATGATGAATGCCTGTTTGCGCTCCAGGCTCGACCAGAAAAGTGCCGCCCCAGATCGAGGTTTGAACTCCCATGTCCGGCGAGATGGCGGCGAGCCGAAGTGAGCCGGGCGTTTGAAAAGTTCCTGCGCTGAACTGATCGGGGTGAACCACGCTGATCGAAAGCGATTCGTTCTTATTCATACTGACTATGATGTTATTTAGTTCGAGAAGTTGCAACCCGGCGGACGGGACGAAGGCATCATTTTCGTGGCATAGGCTTCAGCCTGTGGGTTTTAGTACTTGCGAAGTCGAAGCTGGGGGCTGTGCTGACTAGAGAAAAAGTAGTGAAATCTGTCATTCCGAGTGGAGCGAGGAATCTTTCTTCGATTTGACTAAAAAAACAAAGAAGGAGAGATTCCTCGCTCCGCTCGGAATGACAGAAATGGCGTATTTTTCGGTAGCCAGTAAAGCTTTTGGCACTCAATTTTAGCCCACCCGAATGCAATTTTTCACGGGCTTGAGAATTTATTTTGTACCTCGCATATATACGGCAATCGGGTGTATATTTCGGGGGCGCGGACCCAAGTCACCGGGATGTGCTAGCGCCCCCGCAGGAGATATAGCCATGGCCCTACAAAAATCAGATGTGTGGTTTATCACTGGATGTTCGACGGGATTTGGGCGCGAGCTTGCCAAATTTGTGCTCGATCGCGGGTATCGCGCCGTGATTACCGCCCGCGATACGAGCCGAATTCAGGATCTGAAGGCAGGTCATGAAGGCCGCGTGCTGGCGCTGGAGCTGGACGTGACCGATCGGACGGAAGTGGAAGATGCCGTCAGGCGTGGTGAATCCGCATTCGGCAGTATCGATGTGCTGGTGAACAACGCCGGGTATGGCTACGTGGGCGCGGTTGAGGAAAGCGATGAGGCTGAGGTACGTGACCTGGTCGAAACAAACTTTTTCGGGCTCGCGCGCATGATACACGTCGTGCTGCCGGGCATGCGCGAACGACGCCACGGCAATATCGTGAATATTTCGTCGATTGGCGGCCTTGTAGGATTTCCGGGTGTTGGCTACTACAACGCATCGAAATTCGCGGTGGAAGGACTTTCCGAATCGCTGGCCAAGGAAGTCGCGCCGCTCGGAATTAAAGTTTTAATCGTGGAGCCAGGCCCGTTCCGTACGGATTGGGCCGGCCGGTCGCTCAAAAAAGCCACCAAACAAATGCCGGAGTACACGGAGACCGCGGGCGCATTCCGCGAGCGCATCACCGGCAGAGCCGGGAAGCAGGTTGGCGACCCTGTGCGCGCGGCGATGGCTATTGTGAAGGCGCTGGAATCCGAGCATACGCCGCTGCACCTTACGCTCGGGCAGATCGCGCTGGAAACCGCTCGCACCAAAATACAAAATTTGAGCGCGGAGCTGGATGCGTGGGAAGACACTTCGCTCAGTGCGGATTTTCCGGAGAGCCAGGCCGCCTCAGCCTGATCGGAACCGAGGACATTCGCAGAGTGATTTTTTTGCCACATTTTCCTCTGCATCGCAAATTCACCCCAACACGTAATTGAATATTGCCTGAACGTGTATAATTTATTTTGTTCCCCAGCCGTCCGTTTTATTGAGAGCCTTTAGAGTCGAAGAGTTTCTATGAATTTGCAATCCCTCAGCTGGGCCCATCCCATTGTTCAGGAATGGTTCGCTGCGCGTTTTGGCGCAGCAACCGAGCCGCAGGAGCAGGGCTGGCCGCATATTCTCGCCAAAAAAACCACGTTGATCTCCGCGCCCACGGGATCAGGAAAAACTCTGGCTGCATTTCTCACGTGCATCGACCAACTGGTGCGAAAAGCCATTGCGGGGGAATTGAGCGATACGACGCAAGTTCTGTATGTGTCTCCTCTAAAAGCTTTGGGGAACGATATTCAGAAGAATCTGGAACAACCGCTCGGGGAAATTCTGCAACTGGCCGGGGCGCGCGGTTTTCTTATGCCGGAAATACGTACGGCTGTGCGGACCGGGGACACGCTGATGAAGGACCGGCGGCTGATGCTGAAGCGTCCGCCGCACATTCTGGTGACCACGCCGGAATCGCTCTACATCCTGCTGACCGCCGAGCAGAGCCGCCAGATGCTGCGCTATGTGGAAACGGTGATCGTCGACGAGATTCACGCGGTTGCGGACGACAAGCGCGGCGCGCACCTGGCGCTTTCGCTCGAACGGCTGGAGGCGTTGCTGGAGCGACCGCCCGTGCGCATCGGGCTTTCCGCCACGCAGAAACCGATCGAGCGCGTCGCGCAATTCCTGGCGGGAAGCGACCGCCCTTCGCCGGCCATTGTGGACGTCGGCCATCGCCGCAAGATGGACATCGCGGTCGAAGTACCCGCGAGCGAGCTCACTGCTGTGGCCTCCAATGAAATGTGGGGCGAGATTTACGATCGCCTTGCGGGGCTTGCAGGCCAGCACCGCTCCACGTTGGTCTTCGTCAATACGCGGCGCCTGGCCGAGCGCCTTTCGCATCATCTCGCCGAGCGTATCGGCAAGGAACTCGTCGCCGCGCACCACGGCAGCCTGGCGCGCAAGCTGCGACTTTCCGCCGAGCGCCGCTTGAAAGCTGGCGAGTTGCGCGTGCTGGTGGCGACGGCTTCGCTCGAACTCGGGATCGACATCGGCCACGTCGATCTGGTCTGCCAGATCGGTTCGCCGCGCGCGATTGGTGTTGCCCTGCAGCGTTTCGGCCGCGCGGGGCACTGGCGTGGAGCGATACCAAAAGGCCGCCTGTTCGCCACCACGTGCGACGAACTGCTCGAGTGCGCCGCTCTCGTGCGGGCCATACGCCAAGGTGACTTAGACGAACTGGTGATCCCGCTAGCGCCGCTCGATGTGCTGGCGCAGCAGATCGTAGCCGCCTGCTCGGCGGAAGAATGGCAGGAGGACGACCTTTTCGCGCGCGTGCGCAGCGCCTATCCCTATCGCGCACTGACCCGCGCCGACTTC
>DATAPT010000388.1:0-4363 GCA_036265065.1 Candidatus Acidiferrales bacterium
AAGCGCATTTCGTCAGCGTTTCGGACGATCCGCGATTCGGCAACGAATATTTTCTCCGCGCGGATACGCTCACCGCTGGCCTGCGGTGGATGAGCCTATTCACCGGGCGATTTGTGTTTGGTTCGGTTTCGCTTTCCCGCCCGAGCCTGAATCTGGCGCGTGACGCGGAAGGAAATTGGAATATAGAGAGCTGGCTGCCGCCCGCTCAACAGGCCTATGAACGTCCCGGCTTCGTGGGGCCGGTGCTGCCGTCTGGCGACACGCGCGCTTCGCGCCCTACGCGGATCGATGTGGATGGCGGACGCATTAATTTTAAACAGGGCGACAACAAAATTCCGTTTGCACTGGTGGAAGTTTCCGGGCGTGTCGAGCAGAACAGCGCGGGCCGCTGGCAACTGGATTTGGAAGCGCGCCCGATGCGCGCAGGTGTCGCGCTACAGGATATTGGCACGCTTCGAGTGCGCGGTTCGATCGCGGGAACGACAGCACGCCTTCAGCCGGCGGACCTCAATCTAACGTGGCGCGCAGCTTCCGTGGCTGACGCCCTGCGCCTCGTGCGGCAAGATGATTATGGGATGCGCGGCCTGCTATCCGTGGATCTGAACGCGCGCGTTGCGCAGCCTCAAACCGCTTTGTCGTGGGATGAAGATCGGGGCGGAGGGCTGTGGTCCATTTCCGGCGTAGCCAGACTGACTGGAATGCATGGCTGGAGGCTCACGGAGCGCACCACGGATCCAGCGGCAAACATAAACGTAGAAATGAATTGGCGTCTCGGAGATTCTCACGCGGAAATTCGGAAGCTGCTCGTGGAAATGCCCGCATCGCAAGTGCAAGGCAGCGGCGAATTGGATTGGGCTCACGGATTACGTCCGGAATTGGAATTTAAATCTTCGACTCTCGCGTTGGGAGATGTGCTTTCGTGGTATCGGGCGCTTCAGCCCGGCGTGGCGGAAGATTTGCGCGTCGATTGCCCTGTCGGCCTCGACGTAAAATTGGGCGGATGGCCGATCCAGCTTCAGCAGGGCTCCATCAAAAGTGTGGGAGGAACGCTGACGGCGAAATCGCTGCCCGCGCCGCTGCAGGTTGGCGCAATTAATGCGACGGTATTACACGGCGGGCTCGATTTTGGGCCCACGGAAGTTACATTTCCTGCGGTAGTAGCTCCGGCAAATGACACGGCAAAAATTTTACCTGGCGGCGCTTCGACGCGAAATTCATTTGTGTTGCGCGGAGGAATTTATCCTCTGCCCGGCGATACGTTGCGTTGGCCGATGGATTGGAATTTTGCGATGGATGGCGCGACTTCACGCGTGCAGGATTGGCTCGCTCTTTCCACCGCGCTCGCGCAACCTATGAATTCGGACTGGTCGGCGGAAGGAGGAGTCGCGGCAAAGATTCGCGGCGCGCACCGTGCTGGCTTAGCTCCAGTGCCCTGGCTCGGAAGCATGGATTTTCTTGGGCTTGAATGGCGGCCCTCGTACATCAACCAGCCCATGCGATTTTCAAAGGCTCACATTGAATTTACTCCGCTGCAGCGGACCGTTACGTTGTCCGCTGCGGAGGCGTTTGGAACGGTTTGGCGCGGCTCTGCTTCGCGGAAATATTCGGACACGGGATGGGCATTCGATTTGTCAGCGGATCAGCTTGATGCAGCGGAGCTTGATCGCTGGCTCGGCCCGCGAGCGCGCCCCGGGTTTCTTGCGCGACTCACGGGAGTGAATGCCGTTGCGACAGTAACGCCTGTGGCCGATGCGGTCGTCGCCCAGATTTCCGCGCATGGAAGACTTCGCGCAAGCGTGATCAATGTTTCACGCATGCAAATTGAAAAATTCGATGGCGAGGCGGAAGTTGCCGGGCGAACGGTGCGAATTCGCATGGGGCAGGCGGATTTTTTTGGCGGAAAAATTTCAGGTTTGTTCGACGCGCAACTGCTGCCCGATCCTTCCTACGAATTTCAAGGGCGTTTCGATCGCGTAAATCTTAACGAGCTTGCGCAGACCGTTCCATTCTTGAATGGCCGCATGGAGGGAAACGCGTCCTCGACCCTGACCTTGTCCGCGCATGGCGTTGGCCGGCAGGGTTTGATCAGCTCCTTGCAGGGGCAGGGAACAGTGGAAGGAAAAAATATCGCGCTGCGCGGCATCGATCTCTCCAATATTTTCCCTGGAAATAATCTGGATAATGAGTCCGAGACTTTTTCATCCGTTCAAGGAGCTTACAGGATTCTCGCGGGAGGCATCGATCTCTCCAGTTTTAAGCTGGATGCTTCGCGCGGACGTCTCGAAGCCGAGGGGCGAATTGATTTTTCGCATGTTTTAAATATTCGAGTGCATTCCGCAATTGTTCAGGCGTCGGCCGCGCCACCAAATGTTTCATCTCCAATCTACGAATTGGGCGGCACGATCGAAATTCCCAAGCTGGTTTTGCCTTCAGCGGTTCCGAAAGGTCCGGCTCGATCCAGTTCTCGCTAAAATTTATCGGGCGCATTTTTTAAATCCCATTTCTCCCTGCAACATTGCAACTGGCAACGACGCGTCATAGTATCGAAGAATGCAGGTCGAACTCACACCGTTGTGCGGCCGCAGGACACGCATACGCTTGCATGCCGTTCTTTGCGCGCTATTGCTGCTCTTGTCAGCCGCCGCTTTCGCACAAAACACCGACGTAAAAAAATCGCCCCCTGCGCGGAACGCGAAGAGTGGGGCAAGCAAGGCGCGAGTTTCGCTCACGCCGCGATTCATTCCCGGACAGACTTTCCGTTACGAAATGGAATTTGAGACGAAAACCGATACCCAGCGCTCCGGCCTTGGCACCGATCCGCAGGGTCCGACGAGCCTAGTCGTCAATTGGAATGCAACGGTGCGCATGGAAGTGCTTGCCGCCGACGCCGGCACGCCCGGCGGACTCCGCCTGCGGACTACCTATGAAAAATCCGATGCCACGGTCAGTACCGATTCGTTCGATCCTGCAGCGGCGGAGACAATCGACCAATACAGGAAGATGGAAGGCAAGGTCGTGGAATTCACGCTCGATGTCAACGGAAAAGTAAAATCGGTCGCGGGGCTGGAAGGAATTATCGATACGCAAAAGGCATCCCAATCCGCGCGCGACTGGATTTCTCAATTGAGCGCGAGCGCAGGCGCGCCGCCCGGCGGAGTAACCGTGGGGCAAAAATGGATATCGGAACAACCCGCTGATTCGTTGCCGATTGCGGGGCTCGTCTGGCGTACCGAATCCACTTACCTTCGCAACGAGTCCTGCCATCCTGAGAGCGCTGAAGTTCCTGGAGCGAAGAGTTCGTCTGATTCAGCTGCATCCTCACCAGCTGAAATGGATTGCGCCGTGATTCTCGCAACCTTGAGCCTGGTCCACGGAAAAGGATCCCACGACACAACTCCGCCCGATCTTCGCAAGAATGGCGTGCAGTCTGAGGGGAAGTGGGAGGGCTCGGGGCAAAGTTTGCTTTATGTTTCGCTCGCTTCGGGAATGGTTGTGAGCGTCACGCAAACCGGAACAGAACAAATGGACGTGAAGCTGACATCCAATCACAACACTTCGATGCATTATGCCGGGGCAATTACTTCGCGTTCGCAAGTTGCGCTCGTTACCGGTGACTCAAGTAGGAAATGAGTGACATAGGCTTCAGCCTGTGCGCTTTTAGGCCTTGCAAGGACTAAAACCGCACAGGCTGAAGCCTATGCCACTCAAACCTGCGCACTGAAACTCGATTGTGGGATTACTTCTGTGGCTGCATCGGCTGCGCCGGGCGCGGCTCTGACGAGGACGGCACAATGCTCTTGATCCGCAAGTACGTGACGAGGTTTCCGTAGATTTCGTTATTGTGCCCGTAATTCAAAATCAGCAGGGCCATGCGCAGGTTGCGCGTCTGCCTGCCGCTTTCCTGCGTAATGTCGATCATTTCCATGCCGGACGTATCCGTGAGCGCGGCGTACGCGCTGTCGCAATAGGTGAACGCATCATTCAGCGCCTTCATCAATTCCGCTTTCGACGGCAATTTTTCCAGGTCCATTCCCGCGGCGGGATTTTTCTCCCCCTTGGCCTGTGAGCACCAAAGATAGTTAAACCGCGCGACGTGCCCCACCTGTTGGCCAAACGTGCGCACTTCTTCCTGTGGGCCCGGGCGCATTCCGTAATTTTCCTCGGGCATTTTGTCTGCGGATTTTACGATGTTATTGCGGTTCATCGTGTACGCGTTGCGAAGCCATGTGGAAAGCGGATTGGCCGTAGTTTGAGGAGCAGTTTGCGCCGCAGCCGGCAAGGCCAGCAAAGATCCGAACAGGATCAACGTAAAAATATTCTTCATTGTAAAGTTGCTCCAGGGCAATAAAGGTTGGCCCGCGAA
>DATAPT010000389.1:0-3419 GCA_036265065.1 Candidatus Acidiferrales bacterium
CACAGGCAGGATACGACTGTCAGCCTTAGACCAACTGCCTTTGTCACAGCCACTAGTGTGGATAGACGAGGGTTTCCTCGACTTGAGAGGGCACGATACAGGCTTTCCCGTTCTATTCCAGCCTCCTTCGCAACTTTGGCAATCCCATGAGCCATGGCCAGATGACGAAGCGCCTGATAATTGTTTCATCATGTGAAGCGCTGGTTTTACGTTTCATGGAGTTTCCGCATCATTTCGCTTAGGCTTGTGTGCTGGCGAATCTCGATGGTTCCGCGAGAATAGCTTAGAAATTACATGTTGGCGAATCAATTCCAAGCTCTTGTCAGAAATACAATTTGGCTGCATACTTTGTATCGGAGTGAAGCTATGTCGGAAAAACATCTGATCCAGGCGATTTCCGCGAGATATAAGGCATTGCCACGGCGAAAGAGGATTTCGGACGTGCGCGAATTTGCGGGCCGGTCCGCTGAGGATACTAAGTTTTTTCAGAAGTACTTCCCGGACCTTTACCAGGAAGCGTTTCGCGCCCCCGCTTCTTCGGCGGATGCGCGCTCGGTAGCAACCCGGCCGAATAAGCGAGCCGCAAAGCGTCGCTAGCCTGTAGACCTAATAGTTCGCCCCATTCGACAACCAATTCCCTCCGGTGCGTTCCGTAAACGTTTTGAAGAACTGTGTGCAATATTTCAGCGTCGGACATTCCGCGTCTGCGGGCTTGTTCTATTAATCTTGTTTTGCTTTGTTGAGTCACCGAAAATACTCACTCTAGGCTGAGTAACACACGCACGTCTTGTCCGTCTTTGGACATTGCCTGACAGATAACCTAACGGAGCATCGTAAATTCTATTTCCTTTGCCTCCGAGATATATACGCTCGGACCATGCTATCGATCATCTCCCAGTCTTCCGTAGTAAGATCCGATGGAAGAATTAGATTGGCTGCAGATTTATCAGGCGATTGTCATAAACATATTAACTATCTATTTTTCATGCTATTACAAACATAAGTCTGAACATTATCACTTTAATGCAAACATCAGATATTTTTCTATTTACTTTCGCCATAAGGCACGCGGCCTGCCTTCAAAAAAAACAGTCTCGTTCAATAGAAATCGTCTGCTACCTGGATGGCAGTGGCATTTCTCTTGATTGTTTATTGATTTGAAAGATCCGTCTGGACCGCCATTCGGACCCTTGCATGGCTTAAACGGAGAATATAGGAAAAGGTGAGGCACCGTCAATTTGCTCAGACTTGGAATTCTCCAGCGGATTCCGATAGAATCATCGAGGATAATTCTTTGGCAAACGCTTCCTCAAAACCGCGCATGGTTGTTGGCTCCGATCACGCTGGATTTCGCGCAAAGGAAATCATTAAGAAATATCTGGAAGGCGCGGGTTACACGGTGGAGGATATGGGCACGCATTCCGAGGAATCCGTCGACTACCCTGACTTCGCAAAGGCGGTTGGCGAACGCGTCGTCGCCGCGAATGGCGCACTTGGCGTGCTGGTGTGCGGCACGGGGATTGGCGTTTCCATTGCTGCAAATAAGGTGGAAGGCATTCGCGCGGCGTTGGCGCATGATTCCCTTACCGCGCGGCGGGCACGCGAACACAATGACGCGAATGTGATCGCACTGGGCGGCAAAGTGGTGGGCGAGGATGAAGCGATTGCCATTGTGCAGGAATTTCTCAACGCGGAATTTGCTGGCGGCCGCCATCAACGCCGCATCGATAAAATCAGCGAAATGGATCAGGTGCGAGAGCGCCAATCCTGACACGCGTTCGGAATGTTTCGGGCTCAGCGTTCGTCCCAGGTACATCAATTTTATAGCAGGTCAGAAGTGCTGTAATTATTAATGAAATTAAGATATTCCGTCATTGAGGCCGAACTAATATGGACACCAAAACTTCGCTACACATGAATCGCTCGTTGCAGGAAGTCGATCCTGACATCGCGGAAGTATTGCGCGAAGAAGGCCGCCGCCAGGGCACGGGCCTCGAACTGATCCCCTCGGAGAATTTTGTTTCCGAAGCCGTGCTCGAAGCCATGGGCTCGGTGCTTACCAACAAATATGCGGAAGGCTATCCGGGCAAGCGCTACTACGGCGGCTGCGAATTTGTGGACCGCGCTGAACAGCTGGCGATTGACCGCGCAAAAGCTTTGTTTGGCGCGGAGCATGCCAACGTGCAATCGCACTCCGGCACACAGGCCAACGTTTCGGTCTACATGGCCGCGTTGCAGCCGGGTGACACGGTCCTCGGCATGAACCTCGCGCATGGCGGACACCTGACGCACGGGCATCCGCTGAATTTTTCCGGAAAGATGTACAAATTTATTCCTTACGGCGTGAGCAAGGAAACCGAGACCATCGATTACGACGAACTCGGGCGCCTCGCGCAGGAGCACAAGCCGAAAATGATTGTCGCGGGCGCGAGCGCGTATTCGCGCGTCATCGATTTTCCGCGCATCGCTCAAATTGCGAAAGAAGCGGGCGCGCTGTTTTTTGTGGACATGGCGCACATCGCGGGACTCGTCGCTGGAGGCGTGCACCCAAGCCCTGTGCCGCATGCCGATTTCGTTTCAACGACGACGCACAAAACGCTGCGCGGACCGCGCGGCGGACTCGTCTTGTGCAAGGCGCAATTCGCAAAAGAGCTGGACCGCATTACTTTCCCCGGCACGCAGGGCGGGCCGCTGATGCACACCATCGCCGCAAAAGCCGTGTGCCTGAAGGAAGCTGCCGAACCCGGCTTCCGCGAATACGCAAAACAAATTGTGGCCAACGCTCAAAAACTTGCAGCGGAAATCTCAAAAGCGGGCTTCCGCATTGTGAGCGGCGGCACGGACAATCATCTTTTCCTGATCGATCTTTATTCGCGCGGAATTACGGGCAAAGACGCGCAGCCGGCGCTCGATCGCGCGGGCATCACCACAAACAAAAATTCAATTCCCTTCGATCCAACTCCGCCCATGACGGCCGGCGGAATTCGCATGGGCACTCCGGCGATCACCACGCGCGGGATGGTCGAAAAAGATATGCCGAAAATTGCCGCGTGGATCAACGAAGTCCTCTTGCATATGGGCGATGCCGAACGCGAACGGCGCATTCGCAGGGAAGTCGCGGAGTTTGCCGTGCAGTTCCCTCTTTACACAAAGCGATGGGATATTGCGCCGTCCTTCGCGGAAAGCAGCGGCTCCGCGCGCTGAGCGCCGCCACGAATGCGTGTCGCGATCGATATCCGACGAGCTGGGGACTTCGGAATCGGCACGTACATTCGCAATACCGTCAATCAATTTGCGCGCCAGGCCGATGATACGGAATACATTCTGATCGGCCAGCAAGCGCACCTCAAAGAATTCGATCCGTTACCCGATAATTTCACACTGCTTGAATATTCTTCCGATCCGGGATCTTTCCAAAC
>DATAPT010000390.1:0-3483 GCA_036265065.1 Candidatus Acidiferrales bacterium
CGTCACGCCTGAAAATTTTGACGCCAAGCAATGTCCCAATTGCCATAAAGGCTGAGCCTGGCGGCCCGTATCCGCGCCCGCATCCGGTCGTGTATCCGATTTGACACTCCATCTGCCTGCAAATTCGTCCGCCGATCAGCTACAATCTGCGCCGCATCCTTGCGAAGCAAATTGGAATGATCGAAGCCCTTCACCTTGTAAAACGGTTTCATGACAAGAAACGCGGCACCGTCTGCGCCGTCAATGACGTCAGTTTTTGCTGCCGCCAGGGACAAATTTACGGACTCCTCGGAGCAAACGGAGCGGGCAAGACGACCACGCTGCGAATGCTCGCCACGATCCTGACGCCATCGGAAGGAACCGCCATCGTGGCGGGATTTGACGTCGTGAAAAATCCGCAAATGGTTCGTACACACGTGGGATTTCTTTCCGCGGCTACGGCCCTTTACGGGCGGCTTACAGCGCAGGAAATGGTGGAATACTTTGGCCGCCTCTACGGGCTCGACGAACTGACTTTGCGGCAGCGCATCGATGAACTTTTCGAGCGGCTCGAAATGAATGAATTCCGCGATCGCCGCTGCGATAAGCTTTCCACGGGCATGAAACAGAAAGTCTCCATCGCACGCACGCTGGTGCACAATCCATCCGTGATGGTTTTTGATGAGCCTACTCTGGGACTTGACGTGATGGCCTCGCGCACCATCGTCAATTTCATCAAGGAATGCCGTGCAAATGACAAAACCGTGGTCTTCTCCACCCACGTCATGAGCGAAGTGGAAAAACTCTGCGACCGGATCGGAATCATTCATGACGGCAAACTTCTGGTGGAAGGAACAGTGGCCGATCTGCGAACGCAATTTGGAATTCAGGATCTGGAAGAATTGTTTGTGAAAGTCGTGGAATCATGAGCCTGCGGAACATCGGAATTGTCTATCGCAAGGAACTCGTAGATTCCCTGCGTGACCGCAGAACTTTAATCTCCATGATCGTCGTGCCCCTGCTTGTCATGCCGCTGCTGACGATTGGCCTGGGCGTGCTCTCCATCGCGCTCGTAGGCGTGGCCATGCGCGAGGTGCCACAAGTCATGGTTCTCGGCGGCGAAGATTCTCCCGGCGTCATGGCCGAACTCCGCAAAATGAAAGATTTGCAAATTGTTTCCACCAGGCCGGATTACGCGGAAGAAATTTCCAACAAGAATATTCGCGCAGCCGTGGAAATTCCTGAGGGCTTTGAAGCCAAGCTTGCCGCCGGCAAATCATCCACTGTAAAAATCTACATGTACGAGGGCGAATTGAAGTCCGGCTTTGGCGCTGACCGTTTGCAGAGATTTTTCCGTGAATTGCGCGACCGATCGATCCGCGAACATCTCCAGGCGCTCAATCTCCCTGAAAATCTGGCGCATCCCTTTGACATTCTGGAAACAAATGTCGCGTCGCCCGAAAAAGTAGGCGGCGCGGTTCTCGGCGGCCTTGTCCCATATTTTGTGATACTGCTGTGCCTCACCGGAGCCATGTATCCGGCCATGGATTTGACCGCCGGAGAAAAAGAGCGCGGCACGATCGAAACCCTTCTTTGCAGTCCTGTCCCCCGCACGCATCTCGTCATAGGGAAATTTTTGATGGTCTTGACGGCGTCCATCGCCACTGCGATTCTGGCAATCAGCTCGATGGCTCTATCCTTTGGCGCGGGAAAAAAGATGCTTCTCGGTATCACGAAAGGAGTGTCGAATCCGGCGTTGCAAATCACCATCACCGGAAAAGGCCTCGTTTCGATTTTTTTTGTGGTATTGCCACTGGCGGTTTTCTTTTCTGCCGCTCTGCTGGCTCTTTCGCTTTTCGCAAAGAGCTTTAAGGAAGCGCAGAGCTATATTTCTCCCTTAATGATTGTCGTCGTGTTGCCGGCAATTGCCTCGCTCCTGCCCGGAGTGGAGCTCACTCCGGCTCTCGCGCTCATTCCTGTGCTGAATACCAGCCTGGTCAGCAAGGAAATCATTGCCGGAACATTTCATTGGAAATTGATAGCCTTGATTATTCTGTCGTCGAGCGTCTATGCGGGAGCAGCCATTGCGATAGCGGTAAAATTATTTCAGCGAGAAGATGTCCTGTTCAGGACGTAAAAAGAAGAGTTCTCCTAAGCAAGAAAAAAACAATCCACAGAGCTCAATCGAAAATCAATTTTCTTTTTTCCTTGCTTCTCTGCCTCCTTGCCTCCTGCTTCCCTGCCCCCAGCACCTGGTTTCAAGCCGACCCCGCGTGCTCGTGATTTTCATCCCAGGCGTTCGATAAATAGCGCACCGTCTCGCGCAAACGCACGGCCAGTTCCGCAATCGTTTCCAGCCGTTCCACGGCCGCCGGCGGCAAGCCATCGCGCCGCGCGAGCAGGAGTTCCGTGTTTCCAAGAATTCCGGTCAGCGGATTATTTACTTCGTGCCGCAGTATTTCACCGAAATCTCCAGACAGCCCATCCTTCGGAAATTGAATCGTTCTTGTTGCCCGCTCGGACATTCGCGCCCTCCTATCCAGCATTCCAGCGACTATCGGCAAAAACTCGCCCGAACGCGCCACAAAATCCACGGCGCCGGAAATAATGAGGAACGACATCGAAGTCTGTTTTTCCGGAGTTGCCGCGACCACGACGGGAGCATTTTCAGTGAGTAAGGCCACAGCCGATTCCAGCGTTTCGTTTCCTTTGACGATGTCAATCGCGGATTCGTCCAGAAAAACCGCCGCCGGGGAATTCCGTCCCATTTTCTTGCGTGCCTGCTCCACCGTCGCGGCAAAGGGAGTGCGGTAGTGGCCTCCGTAAGCGGCGAGTTCTTCCACGCATCGCTCCGCGGTTGCGGAATCGCCGCTGATAATAAAAATGGTACGGCTCGTCACTTTCATTTTTTCCTCATTGATTCTTTCCAACGGCGCGCGATTGCCTCGTCCCTGAGGTCAAAACTTCAATCCCTTGAATGGCTGCCAGCGCTTTGTGCACGGCATCCTTCAACTCCTCCACCAGAAACGGCTTTGCCAGGTAAGGCAAGCCGCTGGACTTCAGGAATTCAATGGTGCGTGTGCCCATGGTGTCTCCGGTCACAAATAAAAATTTGTGCTGCATGGGATTTGCTGTTCGCACCAGGGAACGATAAAGGTTTGGACCATCCACATATGGCATTTTCAGATCGCAGATCACGAGCGAGTAATTATTTTCCTCCATCCTGCCGAGCGCCGCGCGGCTGTCCAGCAACGTATCCACGCGATGCCCTTCATCGGTCATCACTTCGGCAATTAATTCCGCCACTGTCGGTTCGTCTTCCACGATCAAAATGTGCTTCTTCGCTGTCGCGCGGTCCTGCATAAGAAACGCACCATCGGCGATCGAGCGCGAAAGACCTGTGATTTCCTCGCCTACGAAATTAAATTCAGAACCCAAAATGGCGGGAAGCTCAACCGAAAGAATCGCGCCACGCCCCTTGTGGTTCTCCACGGTTACTTCCCC
>DATAPT010000391.1:0-2367 GCA_036265065.1 Candidatus Acidiferrales bacterium
AAAGCTGGGAGGACCTGCTACTTGACCTGCACTATCAGCTTCGCCTGTATTCGGAGGGTGCCCGGTCTGCGCCCGTTGAAGAGAAAGAAGCGATGCGCGTCGTGCAATACGGAATAATAAGGCGATTTGCTGAAACCTCACTTCCGAGCTCCTGAGAAACGGGCTTATCGCTAACTGCCCATCTTCCTTGCCCCTGTAACATTGACCCGCGTTCTCCCCGGCGTCTATAATCCTATCTCACTGGATTTGCATTAATAGATATCAGTCGCCTGCCGCAAGACCCCGTAGGCATCAGGAGCGAATAAAAATGCGAGCAACACAATTGCGCCCGGGAATGACCATCCGCCATGAAGGCGAACTATTTACGGTCCATAGCGTGGAGCACCGCACGCCGGGCAACAAGCGCGCCGCCATGGCCACGAAGATGCGCAACTTGCGCACTGGCTCGATTATCGATTACAGGTTCCGCGCGGAAGTGGATATTGAGCGCGCCATTTTCGATGAGATCGAGCACGAATATCTTTACCAGGATGGCGAAGGCTATCACTTCATGAACACGGAATCCTACGAGCAGTTTCATGTGGGCGCGGACATATTGGGCGAAGCGGTGTATTACCTGATTCCCAATACCACGGTGAAGCTCGAGTTTTACGAAAACAAGGTCATCGGCGTGGTCATTCCGGACACCATGGACCTGACCGTGGTTGATACCGAGCCGACCGTGCAGAAGGCTACCGCCAGCGCGGTGATGAAGGCGGCGAAGCTGGAGACGGGATTGACGATTCAGGTGCCGCCATTCGTGAATACGGGAGATCGGGTTAGGGTCGATACTTCGGAAGCGCGCTACGTGCAGCGGGTGTGACGTACGAGTAGCACAGCCACTCTTGGCTGTGCGGTTTTCTGAACTTTCGCATTTCCGTAAAGCTATCGATCGTAAAAATCGCACAGCCAAGAGTGGCTGTGCTACTTCTCCCCAAAAACGCGCGCAAAGATTGCATCCACGTAGCGCAGGTGGCGCTTCAGGTCGAAAGTATTTTCCAGCGCGTTGCGATCCAGGAAAATTTTAATGCGGGCATCGCTGACTACCCGCTGCCTGAAATTCGTTTCTGTTTCCCATGCGGCCATGGCGTGCTCCTGCACCCATTTGTAGGCGTCTTCGCGCGGCGCGCCTGCTTCAATCAAATCCAGCATAAGCTGTCCGGAAAACACGAGGCCGCCTGTTGCGTCCAGGTTGCGTCGCATGCGTTCGGGAAACACGCGCATGCCGGAAACGATGTCGGTCATGCGCGTAAGCAAATAATCGGCAAGGATGGTTGAATCGGGAAGGATGACGCGCTCGACCGAGCTATGCGAAATGTCGCGTTCATGCCAGAGCGCAATATTTTCAAATGCCGCGCCGGCATTCGCGCGGACGATGCGCGCGAGTCCGCAGACTTGTTCGCTCGACACGGGGTTGCGCTTGTGCGGCATCGCCGAACTTCCGCGCTGCTCGCCGCCAAACGGTTCTTCCGCTTCGCGCACTTCGGTGCGCTGCAGGTGGCGAATTTCCAAGGCAATTTTTTCGAGCGTGGCAGTGAGAATCGCGAGTGTAGATAGATATTGCGCGTGGCGATCGCGCTGAATCACTTGCGAAGCCACGGGAGCAACGCCAAGACCCAGGCGTTTGCAAATGGAGGCTTCCACGTCCGGTCCCAGGTGAGACGCGTTGCCCACGGCACCGGAAATTTTGCCCACGGCCATTTGAGCTGAGGCTTGGCCAAAACGTTCGAGGTTGCGGCGATTTTCAGCAAACCAATTGGCTACTTTCAGTCCAAAGGTAATCGGCTCGGCATGAATGCCGTGCGTGCGGCCGATCTGCGGAGTGTCCTTGAATTCGTATGCGCGGCGTTCGAGGACTTCGCCCATGCGCACGAGGCCATGTTCGATCAGGCGGGAAGCTTCGCGAATTTGCAGGGCCTGCGCTGTGTCCACCACGTCATTGGAGGTGAGGCCGTAATGCAGCCAGCGCGCGGCTTCGGGATCGGCAATTGTCTCGCCGACGGCCATGGTGAAGGCGATCACGTCATGCTTAACTTTTGCTTCGAGCTCCGCGATGCGCTTTACGACCGCTGCGTCGACGCGCGCCTTCTCGCGAATTTTCGCGGCTGCTGCGGCGGGAACGACTCCTGTGTCGGCCAGCGTTTCCGTCGCGGCCAACTCCACTTCAAGCCAGCGGCGGAAGCGGCCCTCCTCGCTCCAGATTTGGCCCATCTCTTCGCGTGTATATCGTGAAATCAATCGAAACTCCCCTACCTTGCAATCAACAATTTGGTTTTAAAAATCCCCAACGATGATACCTGAATTTTTAGTCTCATGTGGCAAAGGCTT
>DATAPT010000392.1:0-3552 GCA_036265065.1 Candidatus Acidiferrales bacterium
AAATAATATGCTTACGAGCGGCGGTCCTTTCCTCCTGGCGAGCTATGATGCCACGGCCAAAACCTACACGCTGGTCCCCAATGAAAAGTGGTGGGGCAAAAAGCCCAAACTGGATCAGATTATTTTTCGTGTAATTGACAATGATGCCCAGCCGAGTGCCATGGCCAATGGCGAAATCGATCTGATGGATATCGGTCCGAGCGCGGATGAGTACAACAGAGTGAAGTCGATTGCCGGCGTGGACATTCGCGTTGCGGGCGGCCCGAATTTTCGGCACATCACGTTTAATGGCAGTAGCCCGATGTTGAAGGACGTGCACGTCCGCCAGGCGATTGCGATGGCGATCGATCGCGCGGCCATTGCCAGGGCGGAACTGGGCCAGCTCCCGGTAATGCCAGTGGCACTTGGCAACCATATCTTCATGGAGAATCAGAATGGGTATCAGGACAATTCAGGCATTGTCGCCTACAATCCGGAAAAAGCGAAACAGATGCTCGATGCCGCGGGTTGGACGGTGCAAGGCAATAAGCGTGTAAAGAATGGCCAAACGCTGACGATCAATCTTGTAATCCCGGGCGGTGTATCGGTCAGCCGCTCGGAATCCGAACTGATCCAGAACATGCTGGCGCAGGTGAATGTCGGAGTTTCCATCAACACAGTGCCGACCGATAATTTCTTCGACAAGTACATAACCCCCGGGCAGTACGACATGACCGTATATTCGTGGCTCGGCACACCTTTTCCGATCAGTTCGTCACAATCGATCTACCGGAAACCCGTGGGAGACAAGATTCAGCAGAACTTCGCTCGCGTCGGTAGCGAAGAATTGGATCATGTGCTGGACAATGCTGTGCAGGAACTCGATCCACAGAAGGCGATCGCGCTGGCAAATCAAGCGGACGCACTGATCTGGCAGGAAGTCCATTCGGTGACCACTTATCAGCGGCCGGATATCTGGGCCGCCAAGAAGGGTCTCGCCAACGTGGGCGCCTACGGATTCGCCAGCACCGCCTATGAAGATATCGGCTGGGCTCAATCGGCAAGCGGCAAATAGTGGATTCCACCACTTTCGAACGGCGGCACCTTAAAATCGGATATTGGGTGTCTGCGGATCAATGCGTAATCCCGATTTCGACGGCAATTCGGCAAGCGTTTATTGGTGGCGCAGCTAGCCGCCATTCACAAGTCGGCCAGCAAAACTAATTTGCGAATTCTTTGCAGTGAACACTAAGGCTGGTGCCGGAGGAGGGAGTCGAACCCACACGTCCTTGCGAACAACGGATTTTGAGTCCGCCGCGTCTGCCATTCCGCCACTCCGGCGCGTCCTAGATTCTACACGACACGAGGCCATTGCCAAAGCCTTGCTCGACGCGCTCTCCCTGTTTACACTTCACAGCATGGGGAAGGACTGACTTATCCGCATCACGCGCCTTTAAGAATACCTATGTCCATCCCACAGGAAGACTCATCGGCCGCCAATCCGAATTTACCAGCCAGTCCACTTCCGGGCATGAATGCTGATGTCCCAAGTGCACATTGGAGGTTCGGCTTCTGGAGCCTGATCTTCACGCAGTTTCAAGGCGCGTTTAACGACAATGCGCTGAAGTTTCTGGTCATCTATTTAATTGTCGAGCGCAACTTCCCTTCCGCCTTGCGTGACCGATTCATCCTTCTGGTCGGCGCGCTGTTCGCCATACCCTTTATTTTATTTTCTCTTGCTGGCGGCTATTTTGCGGATCGCTACAGCAAGCGGGATGTCACCATTGGCACGAAAATTTTTGAAATTGGCGTTGGAGTTTTTGCCACCGTGGCTCTCGCTCTAGGAAATTTGCCGATGGAAGCGGCCGCCGTTTTTTTGATCAGCACGCAAGGCGCATTGTTCGGCCCGTCCAAATATGGTCTGCTGCCCGAACTCGTCCCTGAAGATAAACTTTCCTGGGCCAACGGAGTCATCGAGCTGGGCACGTTTATTGCGTCCATTACTGCGGTGATGGGCGCGGGATATTTGGCTGATGCGTTTCGCGGGCGACAATTTTGGTCCGGCATAATTCTGCTGGGACTTACGATGGCAGGATTATTTTCCAGCTACGGAATTTCGCGTGTGGCTGCCGCGAATCCCGCGCGACGCTTTCGCGCGAACCCGCTGGGCGATCTTGTCGGTCAACTGCAAATCATCAAGCAGGATGGAATCCTGAGCTGGGCCATTGTTGGCAACACCTATTTGTGGTTCCTAGCGGCGTTTCTCCAATTTGTGATCGTGGTTTACGGCCACGACATTTTGCGAGTCAACGAATCGGAAATCAGTTATCTACAAGCCGCCGTGGGTATCGGCATCGGAGTGGGGAGCCTTATTGCCGGCTATGTGTCGCGGGGAAAAATCGAAACGCGTCTGGTTCCGCTCGGAGCATTGGGAATGACTCTGTTTGGTTTCCTCGTTTCACGAAGCGGGCTTGCCATCTGGCCCGTACGTGCCGATCTTTGCATGCTCGGTTTTTTTGGAGGCTTTTATGCGGTTCCTCTGAATGCTCTGATCCAGCACCGGCCAGCATTGGAAAAAAGGGGAGGCGTGATTGCCGCCGCAAATCTTATTTCATTTGTAGGAGTTTTCTTCGCCGCCTGGGTCTATTTTTACCTTTCTTCCCGCTATCATTTCAATCCGCGCGAACTTTTTCTGGCCGGTGCGGTGATGACGTTCGTCGCGACGTTTCACGCGATTTTCCTGCAGCCCCGCAAATCCTGAATCGCATTTAGTGGCGCGGGCTTCAGCCTGCGGGGTTTTTTCCAATATATTATTGCCCTTGCAAAGCCAAAAATCCGCAGGCTGAAGAGTCTGTGTGAGAACCTGGTTTTGGATCATGTAGCGCCCGCCTTCATGCGGGCATCTGCTTGATTCCAAAGTGCCCGCCTGAAGGCGGGCGCTACAAAAACGCGTCGATTTTGAGTTCTCACACAGACTCTGAAGCCCGCGCCACTAATTCCCCACTAAAAACGGATTCGTCGCGCGCTCTTCGCCAATTGTGGTTTGTTCCCCATGGCCGGGATAGACAACGGTCTCATCGGGCAACTCGAGCAGCTTTCCTTTTAGCGAGCGGATGATTCCCGCAAAATCTCCTCCCCAGAGGTCGGTGCGGCCAATGCTTCCAGCAAAGAGAGTATCGCCCGCGAATAATTTTCCGGCAGCGCTATCGGGCTTTCCCAGCCTTGCAGTTGCGTTTTCTTCAGGCCTGTCAGTCGGCATGTACAGGCAAATGCTACCGGGCGTGTGGCCGGGCGTATGAATGATTTGCGCTTCGTATGCGCCCCAACGAATCACGTCGCCTTCGCGCACAAGTTGATCGATGGGCGATATCTGCGGCGTTTTCCAGCCCAGCCAATTCGCTTGCATGTCGAGCATGCGATACAAGTCCAGATCGTCGCCGTGGACATAGACGGGGGCTCCGGTGACCTCGTGAACGCGGCGCAGCCCGATCACGTGATCAATGTGCGTGTGGGTCACGGCGATGGCCGTCACCTTCAAATGATGACGCTCGATCACTTCTATAATTTTTGCCG
>DATAPT010000393.1:0-2090 GCA_036265065.1 Candidatus Acidiferrales bacterium
GAGAAATCGGCTCGAACGCGGACATGCCTTCGAATTCCCGCAGAAACATGCGTTCGCTTTCAAATGTGCTGCGGTATACCACCTTGACCGCGCGAAACGCGCCGGTCACCGTGCGCGCCAGCCAAATCTCACCGTAAGCGCCGCGGCCAATCACACGCAGCATTTCGTGATCGGGAATAATCGGGGTCTGAGCGAAAACTCGGTCGGGAATCCCCGATTTTACACAAGCCGCCGATGCGAAGCAATTCTGGGGAGAGCGAGTGTGTGGGTCGCATCTCCTTTGCAGGGAGAGGGGGCGGGTGAGGGTTTAGAGCCAGCCGCTGATGGCTGAAGGCAACAATCCCCTCACCTTAGTCCTCTCCCCTTCTTCAAGGGGAGAGGCGGGAACAGGTAATCAGCGAACTCTAACCGTTCGATCTAATGCTAGAACTCATGATCGTGAAGAACTCTCCATTTTTTCCAGCGCTTTAATTTCCTTTTTCAGTAACGCGCCAACGCGATGTCGCGCCAGATACACCTGGCCGATACTGACTCCTAATCGCTCGGCAACTTTTTGTGCCGCCCATTCTTTGCGTACGTAACAGTCGAAAATCTGAAACTGTTTCGGCTCGATTTTCTTCTTCACGCGCGCGACCGCCGCTTCGAATAAATTCTCTTTCCAACTCGATTCCCAGACCGCATCGAGATCGACGATCCGTGAATCTGGGACACGCTCGATTGTTGCCGTCAGGCGATCGTCGGCTGAACGAGGACGTTTCGTGTTGCCCGGTTCACGTTTGCGAAATTGATCGGCGATTCGCCAGCGAGTTATTTGCAACAGCCAGCCTTTGAACGAGCCAATTGCCGGATCGTATTTCAACTTGTCGATATTCTTGGCCCCGGTGATCACCGTTTCCTGCACGACCTCCTGAGCTTCGGCGTCGGTTAAGCCGGATTTTCGCGCCGCAGAGTGAATCAGTCTCCAATAAGTGTCGAAAAACTCCTGCCAGCGCAGTTGATCGCCCCAGTCGGCCAACCGCTCGACCAAGCTGCGGCGCGTGGCGATCAACCCGCTATTCTTCATGTCGATCTTCTAACGTCAGGTTTGCCCCTAGGGAAAATACTATCGATTTACTGAAAGATTCCTGATGAACTTGCGTATTCCAGCCTATGAATACAAGCACGCTCATCACTCGAGCACTTCAGCTGGCTGCTCGACCGTTTCTGCTTCTCTTTACATTTCTGAAGAAGGTAGCTCTGGCGATCTTCGGCCGACTGCAATGGAGTCCGCCGCGCTGGCTTTCACGAAGCGGCGCCGCCTTCTCCGGTTTCAATCGGGCACATCCCCTCACCACAGCTTTCGGAATCATCGCGATTTTTCTGCTCGCATGCGGGACGGCCTGGACGTGGCACTGGTATCAACATCGACCGAAGCCGCGCTACGTAAAGGTCATGATCGAGGCGGTTCCGGTGACGAAGTTGGAAAAGGACTTAAAGTTTCCAACGCTTGATATTCGATTCAGCGATTCCGCGGCGCGCCTGGAAGATAAGGACAAAACAAATCTGCAAGGCGTCCGGCTGGATCCTCCATTGGCCGGCAAATGGATGTGGGCTGGCGACAAACATTTATTTTTCCAACCAACGGAGGACTGGCCGGCCGAAAAAAAATTCAAGGTCATCTTCGACAAGAAATTTTTTCCACCACATCTGGTGTTGGAGCGATTGACTTATGAGTTCCAGACGCCGCCGTTCGAAATCGGAGTCAAAGACGTTGAACTATATCAAGACCCGGCCGATCCCACCCAACGCCAGGTCACGGCGACACTCGAATTGACGCACGAGGTTGAGCCCGGTGAGTTAGATCGACATATCCAACTGATGATGATCGGCGGGTCAGCCGTGTTTCCGCCGTCTGATCCCGCGCCGCATTTTGCGCTGACTTACGGATTGCACCGGCGCCTTGCTTATTTGCGCAGCTCGAACGTGACGCTGCCGGATAAGGAAGATTTTATAAAGATTGATCTGAGCAAAGGTGTGCGGACTGCACAAGGCGGAGCACAAACTCGCGACGCGGCGGAACAAAAGCTGCTCATTCCTTCCAATGGGACCGC
>DATAPT010000394.1:0-1763 GCA_036265065.1 Candidatus Acidiferrales bacterium
TACGAGGTCAATATCGCGGGTGGATCGCATCGATCCATGAAATGAGCTTGCGAACGATCCTACAAGCATATAAGGAATCGCGCTGCGTTCGAGGTGGGCGACTATTCCGCCCAACGCCGATGCAACATTCATCGCAAACCGCTCGGAAGTGGGTGGGGCAGGAACGCAAGTCGCAACAACTCACGCGCAATTTGTGACTCGCTCCAATCGGGATGGTCGCTTCGAATTTTTGCCTTCGCGAGTTCGCGCGCAAAAAGACTCATTTCGAAAGCTTCCAGCAGGCGTTCTTCTCCCGTCATCGCGAGTTCAATCTGGAGTTGCAGTTTCCTGGCAGCGGGAGCAGTATCGGAGAGCGGCATAAGATGAAAATCGAAGCAAAAGCCGGATTTCTTACGACCTAATGGCCCGCGGATGGGCGGCTAATTTTCGCCAGCATTTGATCCGGCTACACGGACGATTCTACACCTGCATGCTATAATTCTTTATTCTCAGCCGCTTAAAGCACGGAGGACGGTATCGATAAACGTTTTATTCGGATCAATGATCGCATCCGGGCGCGCGAAATCCGCGTGATTGACGATGAAGGCGCACAGCTTGGCATCATGCCGCCGTACGAAGCCATCAAAAAAGCCCGCGAAAAGAATCTAGACCTGGTTGAGATTTCGCCGACCGCGCAGCCGCCCGTGTGCCGCATTATGGACTACGGGAAATATCTCTACCAGCAGGAAAAGAAAGAGCGCGAAGCCAAGAAGCACCAGAAAACGATCACCGTAAAAGAGGTCAAGTTCCGCATTAATGTGGACGACCACGATTACGAGACGAAAAAGAATCATGTGCTGCGCTTTCTGGACGAAGGCGACAAAGTTAAGGCCACGATTTTTTTCCGCGGACGCGAGATGACGCGCACTGGACTCGGCCGGCAGATTCTGGAACGGCTGATTAAAGACGTGGAGCCACACAGTATTGTGGAGTTCCGTCCGCGGCAAGAGGGCAATACGCTGCACGCGATCCTGGCGCCGAAGAAGTCGGACAAGGAACGAGAGAAAGAGAAGCTAAAGGCTGAGAAGGCGGAAAAGGCTGCGGCGGCGCGAAGCGCCCCCAGCGCGAGCGCTCCTCTTCCCCAGGCACAGGTCGCTAAGCCGGCGTCGTAGCGCCGGTTCGCGGCCGAGTACAAGTTCATCGCAATTGGCGCTGAGCACTTGGCATTCAGCCTCAGGGAGAATGCCTGTGCCGAGTTTTGCTTTTGCTAAATGCTAATAGCTGAGGGTTTATGCCGAAATTGAAAACACACAAGGGCGCTGCCAAGCGCTTCAAGAAGACGGCGACAGGAAAGGTGAAGCGGGGACACGCGAAACTGCGTCACATCCTGACGTCCAAAGACAAGAAAAACAAACGCAAGCTGGGCAAGTCCGCCTTGGTGAGTGACGGCGATCTGGCCAAGGTGCTGCGGATGATTCCGTACCAGTGAGAGTTGTCGATTTGCGATGGTGGATTGCAGATGCAATCTGCCGAATCATCGTAAATCGGTGATCTGCAATTGAAAATTGCAGAAGGCGTGTGAAGAGGTCGCGACCATTCGTCCTTACCTCCAGCCGCCATAAAACGAAGTCAAAAAGGAGAACACCATGCCTCGTGTAAAGCGCGGAACCAAACGCCGCCAGAAACGCAAAAAGATTTTAGACCGCGCCAGCGGTTATTTCCTGACGAAATCGAAGCTGTACCGATCGGCGAAAGAGTCGGTCGAGCGCGGCCTGAAATTTGCC
>DATAPT010000395.1:0-3735 GCA_036265065.1 Candidatus Acidiferrales bacterium
TATTTCGAGCAGACACTCTATCCTACGTTTAATAGACGTCCGAGAGCAGCATTAGTTTCCGCTTAGGGTCATTGACAGCCAAGTCCAGTCTGCATGAAAATGATGTCAAAGGTTCCCGATGCCTGACTCCAAAAAACACGCCCACGAGTTGATCGAGAAATTGGCGCCCGGCCAGTTGAGTGCCGTAGTTGGCTTGCTTGAGGTCATGATCGACCCAATGTTGCGCTCCAATGCCGACGCCCCAATCGAGGATGAAGAAATACTCTCTCAAACCGCCGTGGAACTGGATGATGCCCATGCGTCCATCGCACGGGGTGAAGGCGTCTCCCACGAAGAGATTCTGAGCAAGTTCGGCATGAAGCCCCGGTGACGCCGGGCAAGACAGTTGTCTGGGCGACAAACGCACAGGCTCAGCTTGCTGCCATTGACCGCCAAACCGCGTTGGGTATTCTCCATGCGATCGACGACTATTTGACCAGCGGTGTCGGTGAGGTTAAGAAACTACGACCGCCTCGCAAGGAACTCAGGCTGCGGGTCGGAGATTATCGAGTGTTTTTCCTTTTCCACGACCCGGCGTCCATCGAGATTCTTGGCGTAAAGCATCGGCGGGACGCCTATCGCTGATAATATTCGCCCACCCGTAACCGCTGTAGTCCGATATCGCATCGAATGCTTCTCCGGTGTAAACTCTAGACTCCATGGAATCTGTTCCCGAACAGAATGTTATTGATGTTCAGTCCCTGACTCGGCGATATGGCGCACTTGTTGCCGTCGACCACCTTAAATTTTCGGTTTCCTCCGGCGCGACTTTCGGCCTTCTCGGGCCGAATGGCGCGGGGAAAAGCACGCTCATCAAGATGCTCACGACTCTGCTTCCTCCCACGGAAGGCACCGCGACCATTGCAGGATATGATTTAGTCAAGCATCCGGAACTCGTGCGAAAAAAGATCGGCTATGTTTCGCAGATGCTTTCCGCGGACGGCGATCTTACAGGTTATGAAAATCTATTAATCTCCGCGAAACTTTACGGCATGCCGCGCACGGAGCGATCGCGGCGCATTATGCAAGGCCTGGAATTCATGGACCTCGCGCACGTAAGCGGAAAACTGGTGAAGCAATATTCCGGCGGCATGATCCGCCGCCTGGAAATTGCGCAATCCATGCTGCACCGTCCCGCCGTTTTGTTTATGGACGAACCATCCGTCGGCCTCGATCCCTCCGCCAAGCGCTCCGTGTGGGAAAGAATCCGCGAGCTGCGCCGCGAATTCGGCACAACGATTTTGATGACCACGCACGACATGGAAGAGGCGGATCACCTGTGCGACATGGTGGCCGTCATGCATCGAGGCGTCCTAGCCGCGATGGACACGCCCACAGCGCTCAAGGCGCAAGTCGCGGCCGATGCTTCGCTCGACGACGTTTTCATTCATTTCACGGGTGCCACGATTTCCGAGGGAGGCGAACTGAAAGATGCCGCTCGCACAAGAATCACATCTCAACGCCTGGGCTGAACCTTTTCCCGGCGCGAATTATCTGCGGCAGACCATGGCCGTGGCGGAAGCCGACATCCGCAAACTCATTCACGATCCTGTCGAGCTTTTCACGCGCATGGTTCAACCCGTTCTATGGCTGCTGATTTTCGGCCAGGTTTTTAACCGCACGCGCGCCATTCCCACCGGCGGCATCAGTTATCTGGATTTCATGGCGCCTGGAATTCTGGCGCAGAGCGTTCTATTCGGCGCGATTTTTTATGGCATCTCGCTGATCTGGGAGCGCGACCTCGGCATCGTCCAGAAATATCTGGTGAGTCCCGCGCCGCGCAGCACGCTGGTCCTCGGACGCGCAATCTCTTCCACTGTGCGCAGCCTGTGCCAGATGGTTTTTGTTTACGGGCTTTCGTATGTGCTGCATGTTCAGCTGCGTTTTCAAATTTTTGCGCTGGCGGGAGTTGTGGTTGCAGTGATGCTCGGCTCGGCAATTTTTTCAACATTCTCGCTGATCGTCGCGTGCCTCGTGAAGTCGCGCGAGCGATTCATGGGCATCGGACAAGTGCTTACAATGCCGCTATTTTTTGCGAGCAATGCTATCTATCCGCTTACGCTGATGCCAGGTTGGTTGCGCGTGGTGGCCAAGGGGAACCCTCTTTCGTACGAGGTGGATGCGTTGCGGACGCTGATGATCGTGGGCAGCAGCACGTCTTTCGGCCTGGGCAACGACTTTCTCATGTTGTTTGGGGCATTCGCCGTAATGGTGGCTGTCGCGACGCGGCTCTATCCGACGATTGTTACGTGAGCGATCGAGCTGGGGTGGCATTAGGCAAATTCAAAAGCAAATTCAAAGGCTTTAACACAGAGAACACAGAGGGCACAGAGAAAGGAGTAGAGAACCGAAGGAAGAATTGCGGGAAAAGAAACTTCCAATTAACTCTCGTCCCGAAATTCAATGCCCGGCGCGTGCTCTCCGAATTTCTCCTCTTTCCTCTGTGCTCTCTGTACCCTTTGTGTTAAATCTTTTCTTTCCGCGGGTCCTACTCCCTTACCAAATCAGCTTCAACCCGAATTGCACCTGCCGCGAGGTTGTCGACGTTTGCGTGAAAGTTCCGGCCACGGGAGATGGAGGCGCGGGAGTCGGAGGCGTGCCAACGGTTGCCGAAGTGAACGTGATCAGGTTCGGTGTGTTCAGGTTCGTCCGGTTCAGCAGATTGAAGATCTCCGCGCGAAATTGCAGATTCATCCGCTCATGCAGATGCGTATCTTTCAGCACGGAAAAATCCCATGTGCCAATCCCGGGGCCGGTCAGCACATTTCTGCCGACATTGCCAAACGTCCCCGACGGCGGGACGATGAACGCTGCCGGATTAAACCACTGCGTCGTGCCGCCCAGAATCACGGGTCCGGTGAACGAAGGATTCCAGGAGGGCCGCACGGGATTCTTGGAATCGCCGTCATTCGATGGGTTAAAGCTCAGCTGCGGTGTGAATGGGAAACCGGATTGTATGGTGACGATGCTGTTGAGAATCCATCCGCCAACAACGTTATTCTCCCATCCGCTCACGCTGTTCAACATTTCCCTGCCGTGGCCGAAAGGCAATTCGTAGCTGACATTCATGACGCCGGCGTTTCTCACATCATAAGTCGCCGGTCCCCAATCGCCGCGAACGTTCAACGGATTTTGCACCAGGGCGGGAGCATTGGCCGCCGCCGTGGCATTCAGGGAGTCTCCATCGTCAAGCGCCTTGGACCAGGTGTATGCGCCACGGAACGTGAGGCCATGGCTGAATCGATGTCGCACATCCACGGTCATGGCGTTGTACATGCTGTCGCCTTCCGAAAACCAGCTGTAGGTGTTCGCCAAAGAATTATTCTGCCTGGTTGCACCGCTGAAGATCGTTCCGGCGGGCAAGCTTCCGGGGCAAGGCGAAGCAGGGCAAACCACCTGAGTGGGAACGTTGGCGTCCACGCTGATAAGTTCATGCGAGCCGTGTGCGCCGACGTATCCCACGGTGATCGAAGTGTTCGCAGTAATTTCCTGCTCGATTTTCAGGCTGTAAGAATATACGGTGGGGGTTTTCATGTTGGGATCCACTCCACCGGGAGCAATCTTGGCGCCGGCAGGAGAAGCGGTCCCAGCGGAGACCGGAACGATGTTGGGAGAGAGTGGAAATTTGTTTAGCGTCAAATTGGGGATCGTATAGGTTGCATTAAATGGGGCGTTCTGATCTGTGCGGTACCCTAG
>DATAPT010000396.1:0-6286 GCA_036265065.1 Candidatus Acidiferrales bacterium
GGATTTTTTTCCGCACCCTGTTAAAGCCGCGACCCACAAAGACTACTTATGAGAAAACTTAATTTCAATTTCAAATGTGACTATTTAAATCCCTGGCCATCGTATTTTTGCCCATTCGCCAGGGTCAGGCTGATCAGGCGCAGGGATTTTGCGCCGTTCTTGGCGGGAGCGCCGTTCACGCTGAGCTCATCGCCTACCTTGATCATTTCCTTTTTCCAGCCCGCGCGGAACAGCATGTTGGGGCTGTTGCCCTCCACGCGCCATTCCTCGACCTCGCCCTTGTCGTTTTTCATGTTCATGTAAATAAAGACGTGAGGATTGGACCACTCCATGTTGGTGACGACGCCCTTCATGTCGACTGGATGCGACATGTCATACGCCGAACTGGAAAGGTGAGCAAACAGCGGCGACCAAATCACACACCCGCACATGACAAGGATAAATGCAGTCAGCGGTTTTATTTTCATGGCCACACCTGCGCTTCGTTGATCCATTCACCCGAAATGAATTATTACTTGGCCAATACTATACACCGGGCCAGCCAAAAATTCGCGGCTCGCTCAACTCGAAAAAGCCATTCCGCCGCCCGCTGTTTGGAATGCCTCTCGCCGTGGCATAGAATCATGCCATGTCACTAGCCTCCTATGCGATGGATGTGGCGAAATCGCGCGGCAGACGTTATCCCCAGCCGCAACATCCCTATCGAAATGATTATGCGCGCGACCGCGATCGCGTGATTCATTCGCGCGCGTTTCGCCGCCTCGAGGCCAAGACGCAGGTTTTTACCACTCGGTACTCAGACCATTTCCGTAATCGACTGACGCATACGCTGGAAGTCGCGCAGATCGCGCGCACCGTGGCCGGAGCGCTGCACCTGAATTCCGACCTCGCGGAAGCTCTCGCGTTGGTGCACGACATCGGGCATCCGCCGTTCGGACACGCAGGAGAGCGCAAGCTGGATGAATTGCTGCGCCCGCATGGCGAAAGCTTCGATCACAATTTGCAGGCGCTCCATCTAGTCGAGCAATTCGAGCAGCGCTATCTGGATTTTCCCGGCCTGAATTTGACGTTTGAAGTTCGCGAAGGAATCGTAAAGCATTCCCGCGATTACGACCCGGCGCAGTTCCCTGCGCTTTCGGAATATTTGTTGGACGAACGCCCACCACTCGAAGCGCAGCTGATCGATTTCGTCGACGAAATCGCCTACAACACTGCGGATCTCGACGACGGGTACGAAGCGCACATTTTAAATATCGAAATGATTTGCGCGGAAGTCCCGCTGTTCGCGCGTTTTTACGAGCAGGTCGAACGCAGCTACCCGCGCGGAGCCGAAAAATTAAAATTCAATGAAGCCGTCAAGCGCGTGCTCGATTACCTCGCCACTGGATTGATCGAAAATACGCAAGCCGCCATCACAGTCTCCGGCGTGCAAAGCGTGGAGGATGTGCGGCATCAACCGCGCCGCCTTGCGGGACTCAGCGAGCACATGGCCGCGGAAAATGCCGCGCTAAAGAAATTTCTCATTGCGCGGCTCTATAGCCAGCCCGCCATCGTCGTGGATCGCGAGCGGTCGGTCGAAGCCCTCGAACAACTTTTTAATTTGTACGTTGAGCACCCCGAAGCGATGCCCAAAACCTACGCCGATCTTGCGGAGCAGGGCGGCAAGTACCGCGTCATATGCGACTACATCGCGGGCATGACGGACCACTATATGCTTCGCCTGCATGCCGAACTTCTGGGCGCGAAGGAAGTTGGCTCTGGATATAACGACATCCACGCTCGCTGAAAAACTCGACATTCTGTCATTCCGTGAGAAGCGAGGAATCTCACTTCGATTTGACCGCCGAAGAATAAGGAAATAAAAGCAGGAGAGATTCCTCGTTTCGCTCGGAATGACAGAATGGGAGTCGGTGTTTTTCCGCAGGGTGAAGCCTGTCCTGCTCTTAATTGTTTCGAATCACATCTCTCGAACTGCCATGTACGTTCCTTGACATCACTGCAACGGGACTTATAATGGGTTTTGCTCCAAGATTCAGGGGGAACCCGCAGTAGCGGTGAAAACCGATGTTCCTAGACGTCAAAGAACTGGCAATCCACAAGGTTCGCATACGGAAGAGTTATGCCACGGGCACGGTTGATTACCGTACCGGAGACTTCCGCCAGGCGGAGCCTCTTGAGGTGCGTGCCACGGCCGAGCTCGTCGAAGGGCAGATTCGCGTCACTGGCGAACTGCACACGCGGCTGGAAATGGTGTGTGCGCGCTGCCTGGAACCCGTTCATGAGGACATTGCCCGTGAATTTGACCTCTTCTACAAGCCTGTGCTGACCATGACCAAGGAAGAAGAGGAACGCCTGAAGCTGGACGATACCGAAATCGCTTTTTTTGAAGGCGAAGGAATGTTTCTGGCCGATGTTCTGGCCGAGCAAGTTCTTCTAGCATTGCCCATGAAGGCCATCTGCCGCAGCGATTGCCGCGGTCTATGCCCCCAGTGCGGCGTGAACTTGAACAACGAGGAATGCCGCTGTGAAAGCCATACAGCAGATCCGCGTATTGCGCCATTGGCGCGCCTGAAACAGGACTGGTTCAAAAAGCAATAGGAATCTCAGTGGAAACACCATAGAATGCCTCATTCCATTTGGGGCCATAAGAAGGAGTTTGCATGCCCAATCCAAAACGACGTCACTCGCACGCGCGAAAGAACAAGCGGCGCGCCCATGATTTCCTGAAAGCTCCGGCGCTTGCCAAGTGCCCTAACTGTCACGAAATGAAACAGCCGCACCAGTCGTGCCCACAATGCGGTTACTATAAGGGCCGGGAAGTTGTGGACACCGGGTCCTGACGCCGGTTGTGTTCGGCCTTTGCGTAGTTCCCCTACCGGAGTTTGAATGATCACCATAGCCGTAGATGCGATGGGTGGAGACCATGCGCCGCGCCCCGAGGTCGAGGGAGCAGTGCAGGCAGCGCGGGAGTTGGGCGTTCGAATTCTCCTCGTAGGGCTCGTCCCTGAAGTGAAGAAGGAGCTTTCGAAGCACTCGCATCGTGGTTTGCCGATTGAAATTGTCTCGGCGACGGAAGTCATTACGATGGACGACTCGCCGACGGTCGCTTTTCGCAAGAAAAAAGATAGTTCGGCGCATGTGGCGACGAAGCTGGTGCGAGCAGGGCAGGCAGATGCCATCGTCAGCGCAGGGAACACGGGCGCGGTGATGGCGGTGGCGCGATTTGGGCTGGGCACACTTTCATCCGTGGATCGCGTGGCGTTGGCGGCACCGTTTCCGACTTCGAAAGGCGGCACGGCGGTTTTGCTCGATGTGGGCGCGAACGTGGATTCAAAGCCTGCTCATCTGGTGCAATTCGCGGTGATGGGCGAAATTTACTACCGCGCAATTTTTGGAACGCGGCGGCCAAAGGTCGCATTGCTTTCGATCGGCGAAGAAGAATCCAAGGGCAACGAGTTGACGCGCGAGGCGTTCAGCCGGTTGAAAGGTTCCACGTTGAATTTTATGGGAAATGTGGAAGGGCGCGATATTTTCAACGGCTCCGTCGACGTGATCGTTTGCGATGGATTTATCGGCAATATCGCGTTGAAGGTCAGCGAAGGCGTTGCTTCGCACATTGCGGGAATGCTGAAAGAAGCGCTTTCCAGCACTCTCAGTTCAAAAGTTGGATACGTGCTTTCGCGCAAAGCGTTTAAGAGTTTTCGGAAGAAGATTGATTATTCGGAATACGGTGGCGCTCCTTTACTAGGGGTAAAGGGCGTGACCGTGATCGGGCATGGTAGCTCCAATCCGCTCGCGATTAAAAATGCCATTCGGGTGGCGACGGAATTAGTGCGGGGCGGAGTTAACGAACGAATCGAGCAGGAACTTGCTACAATCCCCGTTCCTGTGGAAGCATAAGCGACGAAACGGCGGTATTTTCAATGGGAAAATTAGCATTTTTGTTCCCGGGGCAGGCCTCTCAGTACCCGGGTATGGGCAAAGAACTGGCCGCGAACCATCCGGCTGCTCGAAGTGTGTTTGAAGAGGCTGACAAAGCACTGGGCTTTTCGATTTCCGAACTGTGCTTTAGCGGCAGTGAAGAAGCCTTGAAGCTGACGGCGAATACGCAGCCGGCGATCCTGACGGTTTCAGTCGCCGCCTATCGCGTGCTTGAGGAAAATGGCGTGCAACCCGCGTTCGTAGCGGGGCACAGCCTTGGTGAATATTCCGCGCTCGTGGCGGCAGGCGCGCTGGATTTTGCGGACGCTGTGCGGCTGGTGCGGCATCGCGGCGAGTACATGCAAACAGCGGTGCCCGAAGGCGTTGGCGCAATGGCTGCAATTTTAGGATTAGCGCCCGCGCAGGTTGCCGGAATTTGCAAGCAAGTGGCAGATGGACAAGTGGTTGCTCCGGGCAATCTGAACTCTCCTGAGCAAACGGTAATTTCGGGTCACGCAGAAGCGGTGAAACGCGCGGTGGAGTCCGCATCGGCGGGCGGCGCAAAGCGCGCCGTGATGCTTCCTGTGTCCGCTCCGTTTCACAGCGCGCTGATGAAGCCGGCAGCGGACCGACTTGATGCGGATCTGCGCGTAACACAGTTTCACGATTTGCGAATTCCTTTGGTGAATAATGCGGATGCGGAAATTACCACCAGCGGCGACGAAGCGCGCGAAGGGTTGATTCGCCAGGTGACGCTTCCTGTGCGCTGGGAAGAGTCGATACGCGAGTTGATCGATCAGGGAGTCAACACGTTTGTCGAAGTGGGGCCTGGGCGTGTCCTCACCGGGCTGTTGCGGCAGATCGAGCGGTCGGTCCACGTGTTTAACGTGGAGGATGAAAAATCTCTGCGCTTAACGCTGGAAAAACTTTCGCAGGCGCAGACCGAGTCGGCTGAGGTTTAAAGTAGGGCAGGCTTCAGCCTGTCTTCTTTTTGCCAGTGAAAATTCGCAGTGATTTGAAAAATGCACTAAAAAATTATAGCGGCGCGAATCAAAACCAGACAGGCTGAAGCCTGTCCTACTTATATCCATGTTCAATTTGAAAGATCGAGTAGCTCTGGTGACCGGTGCGTCCCAAGGAATTGGGCGGGCCACAGCGCTTGCATTGGCCGATGCTGGGGCGCGTGTGACGGTAGCGGCGCGGAACACGGAGAAATTGGCTGGCGTCGTTTCTGATATTGAAGCAGCGGGTGGACAAGCGCTTGCCGTGGCGATGGACGTTGCGGATGCTGAGCAAGTTAAAGCAGGATTTCGTCAGGCCATTGAAAAATTTGGCCGGCTGGACATTCTGGTGAACAACGCGGCGATTACGCGCGATGGGTTAGCCTTGCGCATGAAGGCCGAGGATTGGGACGCCGTAATCCGCACGAATTTGACCGGCGCTCATTTGTGTTCGCAGCAGGCCATGGCCACGATGATGCGCGCGCGGTATGGCCGCATCATTAACGTGACTTCGGTTGTCGCGGAGACGGGAAACGCCGGGCAGTCCAACTACGTGGCGGCGAAGGCCGGGCTGATCGGATTGACGCGCGCATTGGCACTGGAAATCGCGTCACGCAATATCACGGTGAATGCCGTGGCGCCGGGCTTCGTGGTTTCGCCTATGACCGATCCATTGCCGCAAAACGTGAAGGATGCGTTGTTGGCAAGAGTGCCCCTCGGGCGCATGGGCTGCGATTCGGAAGTTGCCGCTGCCATCGTATTTCTTGCCAGCGAAGAAGCGGGTTATATTACCGGCGCGGTGCTGGACGTAAATGGCGGGTTGCGAATGGGGTAGGATTGCCGCTCGAAGCCGGAAATATTTGCGGCGAGGCGGCAGGGCAGTTGAGCCGGATTGGAATTTGCCAATGGTCGGATTCAGAGTTAAGTTGACCTTGGACGATGCCATACATAGAATGTCCGTGCTTAAAATCATCACCAATTTGTACGAAAGAACGGCCTGCGCGAAGCGGGAAAAGAGCTTGACAGAGATTATCGGAGGCAAAACAGAATGGCCAGTGTCGATGAACGCGTAAAGCAGATCATTGTGGAACAGCTTGGAGTGGATGAAGGCGAAGTGACTGCCACCGCTTCCTTCGTAGACGATTTGGGTGCGGACTCCCTGGATACGGTAGAATTGGTCATGGCATTTGAAGAAGCTTTCGGAATCGAAATTCCCGACGAAGACGCCGAGAAGATCGCCACCGTGAAAGACGCGGTCGACTACATCACGAAGCACGCAAAGAAGTAGTTCACGGGCCGCAGTAAAATCATCAGGAGAGTGTGGATCAAGTGAGCCGCCGGGTTGTGGTAACGGGTGTCGGACT
>DATAPT010000397.1:0-7132 GCA_036265065.1 Candidatus Acidiferrales bacterium
ACCGCTGCTTGCCGCCATCTCCGCACGAAACTCATTGCCAAGGATTCTGACGCTGAATATGTGGAGTGCCTCGATTGCGGGGCCATCGTCGAATCCAGCGAAATGCCGGAATCTTCCACCGGATTCAATGAATCGCTTTCCGACGCTTAATGGAAATCTTCGCGACCGGGCGAAAAGGCTTTAACACAGAGGACACAGAGAAAGTCAGGAGAAAAGCACGAGATTTTTCTAACTGACTTTGGAAACTGCTCTCGCTTATTGGATTCCTAGCAGCCCGATAATTCGTACAACATCTGCCGCGGAAACGTCATAGAGCGGGCGCTCGTCTTCCTGCTCTAATTGCTCGCGCAAATATTGGGCGGCTACGTAGCTAGCCTCGCGATCCGAAATGTTTCGTCCGGCTTTGGCCGTGAACTCAACAATTCCCGGATGCGAAAGCCCCACGATGGAACCGTTGCCATCGACCAGGAATTTAGTGTCCACCGTATCGCTATGGCGAGTGGCCACGCCGTTCCACAAATGCGAAAACCGGCAGTGATAGGTGCGATCCGTCAGACGAGAAGTCACGTCAAATTCGCCGACGAATTGGCTCATTGCCCCAAGATTGGGAATCCCGATTCCTGTGCTCATTTTCTCCGCTTTCTTTTCTCTGCTTCCTCGACGCTACTTCAATTGTCCCACGGTGACGGGCTCAGCGTGCGCGAAGCTGCTTGCCGCAGCCGCAATGCCCGCGCCCACGGATAGTTTCATGCCCTGATCGAGCAAAACTCTTTCCAGACAATCGAGGAACAGGAGCACGTTCGCGCGCTGGCTGGAGTATCCCATCAAACCAATGCGCCACGTGGTGGACTTGATTTCGCCAAGGCCTCCCGCGATCTCGATATTGAATTCATTCAACAGGCGGCCGCGCGCTTTCACGCCATCGATGCCCGCGGGAATCCAAACGGACGTAACGGTGGGCAAGCGATCTTCCGGATTTTCCACAAACATGCGAAAGCCCATCGCTTCCAAACCCGCGATCAGCGCGGCCTGATTTTGCCGGTGCCGTTCCCAACTCGCTTCCAAACCTTCTTCCAGCACAATCCGCAACGCCTCGTGCAGTGCGTAAATCAGCGGTATGGGCGGCGTGTGATGATAGGTGCGTTCCTTGCCCCAATAGTTCATGACGCTGGTGAGGTCAAAATACCAGCTTTGCACTTTCGACTTTCGGGCCCGCAGCATTTCCTCGACACGGGAATTCACGGTGATCGGAGCCATGCCTGGAGGCGCGCTCATTGCTTTCTGTGTGCCGCTGAAGCAGATATCGACGCGCTGGCGATCCACGTTCAACGGGACGCCTGCAAGCGAAGCGACGCTGTCCACAACCAGAAGCGTCCCAAGTTCATCGGCCACTTTGCGAAATACGTCAAGGTTTGAAACCACGCCCGTCGATGTTTCCCCATGCGCAAGGCCCACAAACTTGATATTTCGGCCTTGTCCTGCGCGACGGACATCATCCGGATCCACCGTGCGGCCCAGCGGCGCCAGGACGCGATGGATCTTTGCACCGGTGCGCTCGGCAATTTCCGCCATGCGTGCGGAAAAAGTTCCGTTCACGCAGACGATAGCCTCGTCACCCGGTTCCAACACGTTGACCATAGCCGTTTCAATGCCGCCGGTTCCGGATGCCGAAATGGGGAACGTGATGTTATTTTGCGTTTGAAACACGCGGCGCAGGAGTTCCTGAACGCCACCCATAAATTCAGTGAACCATGGGTCCACATGTCCGACCAGGGGCGTGGCCAGCGCGCGGTACACGCGCGGACTGATACACGAAGGACCAGGCGTAAGCATCAGCCTTGTCGGGGGTCGAACTTCATCCATCGGATTCAACATGAAATCAAACCTCAGCTTTCACACGGCAACTTACGAACATTACCGATAATTATTAGAAGATTGCACACTAATATGATGCTCAGAATGTTAAAAACCATTCAAAATCGCTCAAAGAAACTGGGTGCTTTCCTGGTCCCGTTCCGGCAAGCTTCTATGAAACAAACTCCTGACCAGTATATAGTTTGCGCGATTCCCCGCGCTCGTGCAACCGCCAAAATGGTTGTGTCTGAAGAATATATAGTTCACAGCTGCAGTGGTTTGCGCGAATCGTTTACAACTGCAGATTTTTTTTCTCAACTGTTTGGCTGACGCAGTTCAAGTTTTTTGAATAACGCCAAACGAATATCTGAACCGCTGCGCTCGGAAAATCATATTCTTTGAGCACACTTGCCGCCTGCTATGCTATCTTCGCGTGGCACTGGAGGATGGAGCATCGATGGCGGAAAAACTGGTTCTGGTTGGCGTGATACCTGAAATCGTAGTAATCGGCCCCGAAGAGCAAGTCGTGTGGCTGTCTGACACAGGAAATCTGAAGATTCAATTCGACCCGAATCGCTGCCCGTTTCAATCGAACATTTTCCAGGCACCCCCGGGACGCCAGCTGCAAAGCGGCCCACCGCGTCCCGGCACCAATCCCGGCTCCTTCAAGTATCGCCTATGGCTGAACGATCAGCCTGTGGGCAATGGCGAAGTGATTCTGAGGGAAAAATAATCTTCAATTCCCGGCCATTCCCGCCCGGCTTGAATCGATTGAATGCGCCAAACCTCGCCGTACGGGCGCCAATAGGACTGCGGGAATTGGTTTTTCCGGAGAGAGCGTCAGATTAGAACTCCTGCCCGGAAATCCGGCCCGGCGATCCAGCTTAAGTCCGGCTTCGCGGACAAGCTCCTCAGAAAATTTTGGATCGTCGGACGAATCCACGCCCCAGAACCACAGATTTTCCTCTTTTTTCTGAAGGAATTGCAGCGATTCCTCGAGCTTGCGCATGGCCCGGTCAAACGTAGACGCCAGAAAATAAACGGGTAAGACCCACGTCTTGCGGGCAAACGAAGCCCGGACTCGCACGCAGTATTTTCCGTTCTGATTTAATTCGATCGAGCATTGATACTCATTGCGATGATTACTTTTCCCCTGCATCTTGCACCTCACGAACTGAATAGCAATTGGCTTAGCCGAAACTGGCCCGACTTTACTATGCCGTAAAAATATGGCGCTTCGTTGAATGCGTTGTTAATTTAGTATTACAAGGAGTCGGGGAACGTCCGAATAAACAACTAACGTCGGGAAGCAACAAATCCAGGCCCCTGGCGAAGACCGTAGATTGGAAGCAATATAATGCTAGCCTAGTAGAGGGACTTAGGCAAGCCCCTCTTGCAAACAAATTACTACCTTCATATCAGTAGTTTACGCGCTACGCGGGGTTCGTTAAACGCTTCAAACTTTCTGCGTTGTAATGTAATTGTCCCTGTTGCTGTAGCTGCTTTTTCAGCGCATCGCGGAACAATTCGTAAGCGGTTTGCTTCTTTTCTTGCAACACCTGCGCTTCGATCTTCGATTTTTGCTTTTCGAAGTCGTCCTGGTTTACAGAATCGTGCTGCGCAACGTGATATACCGTCCAGTTTGGTCCCACAGCAATCGGGTCGCCGGTCTGGCCAACAGGCAACGTAAACGCGGCAGCAAATTGCTTGGCGCTGCCAACGTCAGGGATCGAGCCGGTTCGAGAGATCGGCTCCGAGGTCTTCGCATCGAGCCCTAAGGCTTTGGCTGCGCTTGCGAAATTCTCACCGCCCTTGGCGCGTTTCGCCAGATCATCGGCGCGCGTCTTCGCCAGTTCCACAGCTTTTTCCAGGCGCAGATCGCTGGCCACGCGGTCATGAACTTCCGCGAGTGTCGCCGGGTGCATCGGCTGAATATCCTTCACGGAAACCACGACGTAACCTGCATCCGTGTGAATCGGAGCGCCAATATCGCCCACGCGTTGACGGAATACGGTATCCATCAGGCCCGGCGCGTTGCCGAGTTCCGGAAGCGGCTGAGTGGCTTCCACTGATTTCGCCTCACCCGTGGTCATGTTGAATTTCTTGGCCAGCTGTTCGATCGGAGTCTTGCCTGTGCGGCGGATTTCATCGGCGATCTGGGTGGAAATATTTTCACCCAGCTGCTCTGCTTTTTGTTCCTGCAATTGATTGACAATGCTTGCCTTGACTTCATCGAGCGTCTGCGTCCGCGCTTGCTCGCGGTCAATCACCTGAATGATGTGGAAGCCATACTGCGTCTTTACGAGGTCCGAGATCGAGCCCTTGGGGAGGGTAAAAGCTGCGGATTCGAATTCCGGAACAGTTTGCCCTCGAACGATCCAGCCCAGGTCGCCGCCCTTGTCCTTGGACGTATCCTCGGAATATTGCTTGGCGAGATCCGCAAAATTTCCGCCGTGCTTGGCTTTGTTCAACACGTCTTCCGCTTTTTTCTTAACCTCGGCCGCTTCGGCATCCGTCATTCCAACTGTTTTGAACAGGATGTGGGCAACGTGCGCGCGATCTTCCAATTTGTATTGGTCGATGTGGCTCTGGTAATACACTTTTTCGTCATCCTCGGTCACCGGTGACCGCTGACGAAGTTGCGCTAGGGTCAGAATCGCGTAATCCAGTGTTCTGCGTTCTGGAATGACGTACTTGGCCTTATTCTTTTCAAAATAAGAGGCAATTTCTGCGTCTGAAACTTCCACCTTGGATTGCAAATCCGAAGGCTTGATGGTTACGTAGTCGAGCTTGATCTTTTCGTTTTCGCGCCGGAACTCCGCGCGCACTTCGTCATCGCTGGCCGTGACACCATCAGTCACTAGCTGCTGAAATTTCTGTTGCAGCAGCGCGTTCTTCACTTCCGTTTCAAATTCCGGAACACTCATCTGGAATCGCGCCTGAACTTCCGCGCTGTAGCGGTCCATGCCGATGAAGGTGTCGCCAGTGAAAGCGGTGGGCACGAGCTTCTTGATGAAGTCAGCATGCTCTTCATCCGAAACACGCAGGCCCATGCGGTTGGCCTCGAGCGCCAGCATCTTTTCATCGACCAGTTGGTCGAGCGCCTGCTGGTTGTAAATTCCCACGAGTGCAGGGGGTATCTGGCTGCCGCGCGTGCTCTTGGCTAGCTGGTTCTGCACGTCAATGACGGAAATCGATTGATCGCCTACCGTCGCTACGGTGTCCGCTGCGTTGATATCGTTCGTGCCCTGGGGCACAAGGTACAGCAACATGCCGATCCCCAGAATCCCGACTACGACTCCGAGCATGATGCGTACGCCTATCTTTTTTTCACGAAGAGCATCCCACACGTCCGAAAATCCTCCCGCGCCGCTTTATCCGCCATCCGAAAACTCAGGAAGGCAGGTAAGCGCCGCACACATAGCGAAGCTGGGCATTATAGTGTAGTTAAGCATCTACACTCAATCTCTAATCTTTGACGACGCAATTCTAAACCTTGATTGTAAATACATCTGTAACATTCCATTCCAACCCCGAGACAAGTGGCGCGGGCTTCAGCCTGCGGGGCTGGTCCTGGCGAGGACTAAATTCCACAGGCTGAACAAGCTGCTGAAAAACACGCACTATGTCATTCCGAAGGGCGGTGCTTGCCCGAGGAATCTGCTGTTTCTTGGAAGCCGAGAAGAAATGCAGATCCCTCGCTTCGCTCGGGATGACAAAAAGTAATTTTTCCGCAGGCTGAAGCCCTCGCTACGTGAAATGTCCCGACTTATGTTATTTGCGTGCCGCATATTCCTTGCTGAATCCATTGCGGGAATTCGTCATCGTGAAGCTGCCGTCGGCCCGAGCGGACAGTTTTATATAGTTGGCCGGCGATTCATCCGGCACGCCTGAATCCTTGGTTCCCGCCGTCCCCAGGTTCGCCAAAAAATTTTCAGGCGAGTTGCGGGTGGCTGCTTCGACTCCGTAATGCAACTGCCAAAGGTCTTCCAGCCCCGGCGAGCTCTTCAGCGTTACGAACGTCGGGATCTCCGCGCCCTTGTTCGCTCCATTATTCATCACGGCGACTCGCGGCCGCATGGCGTGGATCATGATTGGCAGACTCGAGGTTTCCTTGCCATGATGGGACACCACGTACACATCGACCGTGCCTATCAGGTTATTTGGGCAGGCGAGGTCGTGCTCCTTGTTCCAGGTCAAATCTCCAAAATCGGACATGCGAAACTTTCCCAGTGAAATGACTGATCCAACCGATTGCTTATTCTCCCCGCCAACCATCGGATCCTTGGCTTCATCCTTCGGCTGAAAATCAGCGCATAGCGGGTTGGGAGCTCCAGCGCCGGGCAAAGGCTCCATAATTGTTTTAGACGCAGCGGAAACGACTTGGACATCCATCCCGCTGATCGGAATTTTGTCGCCGGGTCTGGCAAGGATGTGTTGGCCCTTTTCGCGCACTTTCACATAGGCTGCGTAATATTGCGGCACATTCACGAGAGGGTCGTTCGTAGTCCCGTGGTCCACGAAAGTTCGAATGGGAATCCTGGATGCGAGCTCGGGAACCCCTCCGGCATGATCGACGTGATAATGCGTCAAAATCATGTAGTCGATCTGCGTAATCCCCGCTTGTTTCACGACCGCCATGATTCGATCCGCATCGCGCGTGCCCGGCCACCCGGCATCGATCAGCAGGGATTGCCCGGAGGGCGAAACCAGCAGCGTCGACTGCCCGCCTTCAACGTCAATAAAATAAGCGGTTAGAGCCTTTCCAGTTTGGGCCCAGGCATTCGTTTCCAGCAGCATTATGGCAATGATGAAAAATGGCGCGAGCAATTTGCGCATCTCGGCTCCTCAAAAATAGTTGGATCAGGGGACCACAATTTAAACGCCAAGAATTTTGTGGCGTTAGAGGGAGTCTACCAACGCATCTGACGAGGGGCAAGGCGGCGTGACGCCAAATTGGCAATTAATTGGGAGAAGCATTGAATTTCGAAGGCTGGAATGGAAAGCGATACTGGGCTATGACATAGCATACGGCGACGAAATATCGTCAGTAGCAAAATGTCGCATAAATTTGGCTGAGCATGTTAATCTAGGAATGCATTTTTGAGGATGAGGATATTGATGAGTAACCAGACTCAAATATTGACGGAAGGCAAGAGTTTAATTCGTGTGCGGCCGAGAGGTTTTTGCGCCGGCGTCGTGCGCGCTGTGGATATCGTGGAGCTGGCCCTGCAAGCCTATGGGCCGCCTGTATATGTGCATCACGAAATCGTGCACA
>DATAPT010000398.1:0-5574 GCA_036265065.1 Candidatus Acidiferrales bacterium
TTCTACAAGGAACCGCTGGTGGCGGACCACGCATCCATGCAGCACGTGTGGGATGTGGAAGGGCGCAAATATCTCGATTTCTTCGGCGGGATTCTGACAGTTTCGGTGGGGCATGCGAATCCCGCGATCACCGGGCCGGTGAAAGCGCAGATCGACCGGCTGCAACACCTTTCAACGCTTTATCCGAACGAGGCAATAGTCAACCTCGCCGAAAAAGTTTCGCAGATTACGCCGGGCGCGCTGAAATCCAGTTTTTTTACCAGCTCGGGCACGGAAGCCAATGAAGCCGCGATTCTTCTCGCGCGAATGGCCACGGGATCTTTTGATATCGTTGCATTGCGGCACGCCTACGCGGGCGGATCATCCTTGACCAAGAGCGTGACGGCGCAGGCTCCGTGGCGGAAATCCGGAATCATCAGCCTGGGCATTTCGCATGCGATTAATCCGTATTGCTATCGCTGCCCATTGGGGCTGAAATATCCGGATTGCGAAGTGGCTTGCGCAAAAGACGTTGAAAATTTAATTCAAACGGGAACCAGCGGACAGATTGCCGCGTTTATGGCCGAGCCCATTCAGGGAGTGGGCGGATTTATTACCCCGCCGAAGGAATATTTTAAAATTGTTTTTAACGCGGTTAAAAAATATGGCGGCCTGTTTATTTCCGATGAAGTGCAAACAGGATTCGGGCGCACCGGGAAAAAATGGTTTGGCATCGAACACTGGGAAGTCACTCCGGACATCATGACCTGCGCCAAGGGCATGGCCAACGGGGCGCCAATCGGAGCGACAATCACCACCAAGGAATTGGCGGCATCTTATCAGGGGTTGACGATTTCCACGTTTGGGGGAAACCCAGTCACGTCCGTTGCGGCAAAAGCCACGATTGAATTCATCGAAGAGGAAAAGCTTCTCGAGAATTCGGAAAACGTGGGGAATTATTTTCGAGGCAAGCTGGACGAACTTCAGCAAAAGCACTCGCTGATTGGCGAAGTGCGCGGCAAAGGTCTGATGCTGGGTCTGGAAATGGTAAAAGATCGCGTAACGAAAGAACCCGCGCCGGAAGAAACAACTCAACTTTTGGAACGAACTCGCGAACACGGACTGCTCATCGGAAAAGGCGGATTGTACGGGAACGTTATCCGCTTGTCCCCCATGCTGAATATCGGCAAGGCGGATGTGGATGAGGCGGTGCGGATTCTGAATCAATCATTTTCCGAAATTCGTGTCTGATGGACTGCGGTCGAATGGCCGCGCACTTGCTCCCTTTGGCGGCAAATAAATCTGTTATGCCAGCCTGGAATGATCCCATTTTGCGCAAACTTTCTCTTGCCCAAGGATCAGCTTGACGTTTAATGAACCAGCATTCAACATGCGTATGATTTTGCTCCATGGAAAATTTAATATTAACGCGAAGAAGGCGCGTAAGCGGCGTGCAATAACTAAACGAAATGGGAACTACACTCAATCTTTTTCCGGACACAACACGAGAAATTTATTTCGATATTGAAACGCTGCGCCTTTCGCACGAAGTCGAAGGGGGATGGTCCAGCATTGCGCGCTTCGGCCTTGCCGTGTGCATCACCTGGGACGCCGAAAAAGGTTTCAGGCGCTGGTTTGAAGCCGACGCCGCTCCTCTAATTGCTGAACTCGCCCAATTTGACCGTATTATTTCATTCAACGGAGACCGCTTCGATTTTGAAGTGCTGAGCGCGTACCACCCTGTAAAGCACCTTGCACCGAAATCCTTTGACCTGCTTGTGGATTTGCATCGCCGGCTTGGGCACCGCATCAAGCTGGACGACCTTGCGCGCGAAACTTTGGGAAATCAGAAGACGGGCAACGGATTGGATATCGTGCAGTGGTGGCGCGATGGTCGCAAGGAAGAAGTTTGCAAGTACTGCGAGAATGACGTGCAGCTGCTGGTCGACCTGGTAATATTTGCGCGCAAAAATAAATATGTGGTCGCGAAGACGCGCCGATTAGTTGTGGACTGGCCCTGAGACAAGCGCGCGCAGATTGCCATAGACGCAGCTTTTGTAGGTGCTGTAGCCGCCTCTTCAGAGGTGGGGGTTTAGATGCCCTGTCATCTAAACACCCGCCTCTGAAGAGGCGGGCTACAATAGGACTTCGGAATTTGCAGCGTTGTTTTCTCTAAGGATAAATACGCAATGCGAAGAACCGTTGTGAAATGGGCAGTCTCTGTCGCCGCCCTCATGCTTATCCTTCCCGCCGTTCCAAGCCACGCTTCGGACAAAGACAGAATCGTCTGGAAATCAATTCCCAACGCCATCCTGCAAGTGGATTCGCGCGCGCCAAAAATTTGGAATGTTTTTCAGGCGGGGAAAAAGTTTGATCCTTTAATGGTGGAGATTGGCAACCGCTATCTGGTGGTCTACGTCCACCGTACGGAAGTTTATGAAATTAAACCGGAGCAGCTCGAACACAAAGGCGACGATCTGTTGTGGCGCGAATCCGACAAGCCTTCCAAACCTTTGGCGACTTCGGATTGGAGCACAAAGGATGTTGGCTCCGCCTTCCGCATCCTGTTGAAACTTACCGAAGAGGGGCGGGCCATCAACATTGAGCTTCCTCAAATGCCCGATCTCCGGCGCGGGATTTACTGAAGATGAGCGACCTCGACCATTCCGGACCCGATGGTTTGCATTCCGGCGTGCTTGACGCCGAAACTGTCCGATCGAGTTCGCTTTACAACGAAGATCTGGCGCCGATTCCCGCTTCGCACCGCAGTTGGGGTACCTACAACTACGCCGCCCTGTGGATCGCCATGAGCGTGAACATTCCCACCTACATGCTTGCGAGCGGAATGATAGCCGGCGGAATGAGCTGGAAACAGGCAATTTTTACCGTGTTTTTGGGCAACGTCGTGGTTCTTGTCCCGATGCTTTTGAATGCGCATGCGGGAGCGAAGTATGGAATTCCTTTCCCGGTTTTCGCGCGCGCTTCGTTTGGGGTTTTTGGCGCGAATATTCCAGCGGTACTGCGCGCGCTGGTGGCGTGCGGTTGGTTTGGCATCAATACGTGGATTGGCGGCGAGGCGATTAACGCGATGGTGGTTGTGTTATTCCCTTCCTGGCGAAATTATGGGGCAGGAGTCTGGATTTGCTTCGCGGGATTTTGGCTTTTGCACGTCATCGTCATTTTGCTGGGGATTCGCACGATTAAATTCCTTCAAGGTATTACGGCGCCATTTTTGTTGATCATCGGGGTGGCCTTGCTTACATGGGCCGTGGTGAAAGCCGGCGGCTTCGGTCCGATGCTCTCAACGCCCTCTAAATTTCAAACGTTCAGAGATTTTTTCCGGTTCTTTATTCCTTCGCTTACTGGCGTAGTGGGATTCTGGGCAACGGTTGCGCTCAACATTCCTGATTTTACTCGCTACGCGCGCAGTCAACGCGCGCAGGTGATGGGACAGGTGATGGGCCTGCCAACGACCATGACGTTGTATTCCTTCATTGGGGTGGCAGTCACTTCCGCAACGGTCATCATTTTTGGGGAGACGATATGGGATCCAGTGCAGGTCCTCGCGCGTCTTGGAAATCCGTTTGCCGTGGTGATCGCCATGATGGCGCTGTTGCTCGCAACCCTGAACGTGAACGTCGCGGCGAACCTTGTGTCTCCTTCCAATGATTTTTCAAACCTGTCTCCCCGCCTCATCAGCTTTCGCACCGGGGGATTGATTGCTTGCGTGGTAGGCGTCGTGGTGTTCCAGCCGTGGAAGCTGCTGGCGAATTACAGCAACTATATTTTCGGATGGCTGCTGGGTTATTCCGGATTTTTGGGACCGATTGCGGGCGTGATGATCTGCGACTATTTCGTGGTGCGCAAGAAAATAATTCTGGTTGAAGATCTTTATCAGCGCCAGGGTTTTTATGAATTTTCAGGCGGGATCAATTGGCGAGCGATGGCAGCTCTCGCAGCAGGAGCGGGCGTTGCGTTTATAGGACTTGTTGTTCCCGCGATTCGCGTGCTGTACGACTACGCTTGGTTTGTGGGATTTGCGGCGAGCTTTCTTGTGTATTGGGCGGTGATGCATGCGGTGGATGAGTAGGGCATGCTTCAGCCTGTCTGTTTTTTAGTTTTTTCCTGTCGAAGTAGAATTCAAAAGAAGACAGGCTGAAGCCTGTTCTACTGGCGTTTGTCGCATATTTTGCATCCCCGGGGTTCACGAACGATCGCGGCGTCTCTGGGGAAAATCAAACCAAAAATCCAGTCTCCCGCCACTTGTAATTGTTTTTTTAGCCCAACCAATTTGTAGAGATGAACGGCGTTCCAGAACAGCCACGCAAAATATCCGCTGACCTGAAAGCCGGCTACATTCACCACCGCGTAGTTCATGCCCAGCGAAACCAGCATTCCTTTCGACGCGTATTCGTAGGTCTCCAGCGGCTCGCCTTTCCAAAGATGCGCAACATTCAACGCGGCTACGCGGCCTTGTTCGATGGCCACCGGCGCAACACGCGGCGCCTCCTGCGCATTTGTAGCTGCTGCCGAATCCCCAATGACGAATACTTCCGGGTGATCGCTAAGCTGCAACTGTGGATTTACAATCGCGCGGCCAATGCGGTCGTGCGGACCAGGCAGCGACTCAATCAATTCGATTGCACGAACTCCCGCTGCCCAGACAATCGTGTCCGCCTGAAGCGTCTCATTTCCATTAATTTCGACGGAGCTTTTATTTACGCGGGTGACGCGAGTTGACGTCCGCACTTCGATACCGCTGACATGCAGCCGTTTCCGGGCATGCGCAGCGAGTCTCGGCCCAATTCCGCGCAGTATATCCGGCAACGCTTCCAGCACGATCAAGCGAATCTCGGATGCATTGATTCCGCGATACGTTTTGGCGGCATAGCGAAACAGAAAATCGCGCATCTCCGTGGCAAGCTCGATCCCCGTATAGCCGCCGCCGACCACCACGAACGTAAGCATGGTCTGGCGAGTGGCAGCGTCAGGTGTGTGATCGGCGTGCTCGCATTCGTCGATGATGTGTTCGCGCAATTCCACACCCTGTTGAAGCGATTTATAATCCCAGCAATTTTCGCGAGCGCCCGGCGTGTTGAAAAATTCCGTGCGAGATCCCGGCGCAAGGATGAGCGCATCGTAGTCAATCGATCCAGATTCAACAGTCAAGCGTCGGTTTGTTGTGTCCACCGCGCGAACCATTTCCCTGCGAAACACAAATTTGCGCTTGCCTCGAATTTCGCGGACTGCCTGGATGATATGGCGCGGATCCGTGAAGCTCGATGCGATTTGAGGCAGAAGCGGGGTGAAGAGCAAATAATTTTGGTCGCTGAGGAGAAGGGCTTCTACATTGGGATCGCTGTCAAAGAGGGTATCGAGTTGTGTGATAGCTTCCAACCCGCCAAAACCAGATCCGACGACCACGACGCGTTTCATGGCACTTTCAAATTTAGCATATTACCAGCAGCGATAAAACTTTTACGGCGGGCGGGGACCACTAAGTCTGGAACACACAGGGATGCAATGCACGCCGATAAAGTAGCCTGAACGAGAGGGAATGCAAAGCGGCTAACAAGAGATCTCTCCGTCCGTAAG
>DATAPT010000399.1:0-5122 GCA_036265065.1 Candidatus Acidiferrales bacterium
CTACACGGGGCGAACGATTCGCGCGGCGATGAACGGACTGTTCGACCTGGGTCGACCGAAGCGCGTGCGTCTGTGCGTGCTGATCGACCGTGGGCATCGCGAAATGCCGATCGAAGCCTCTTTCGTCGGGCGCGATGTGCAGACCAGCGATGCGGAGATCGTGGAAGTGCGCCTGAATGAAATTGACCATGAAGAACGCGTGATGCTTGTGGAGCGCGTGGACTGACGCCGACCGCCGCGCTTGAAAAAGCGGGTTCGGCCGAGATTTCGAGGATTGCTGTGCCATTTCGTTTCGGCCACATGCTAGGGATTGAAGCGCTCAGCGCCGAAGAAATTCTATTTTTACTTGACCAATCGAAACCCTTCCAGGAAATTCAGCGGCATCCACTTAAAAAATTAGCGACGTTGCGCGGGAAAACCGTGGCGCTGGCTTTTTTCGAGCCATCGACGCGCACGCGCATCAGTTTCGCCACTGCTGCTTCTCGCCTGGGCGCGGATCAAATGAATTTGCAGGCGGAATCCTCCAGCCTGAAAAAAGGCGAGTCGCTGCTGGATACCGTCCGCACATTGGACGCGATGAGGCCGGATTGCATCGTGATGCGGCACAGTTCATCCGGGGCGCCGGATTTCGTGGCGCGGAACCTCGATTTACCCGTGATTAACGCAGGCGACGGAACGCACGAGCATCCAACGCAGGCGCTGCTCGATGCGCTGACGATTCGCGACCGCCGCGGCACGCTGCAAGGATTGAACGTTACGATTCTCGGCGACATTCTGCACAGCCGCGTTGCGCGGTCGAATATTCATCTACTTTCCAAATTTGGTTGCCGCATTACTCTCTGCGGTCCCGCCATGTGGGTTCCGCGCGAAATTGAATGCATTGTTCCGGGCGCGATGGTGCGCCGCGCGACGCGAATCGAGGACGCGCTGGAAGGCGCGGACGTCGTCATGACTTTGCGCGTGCAGCAGGAGCGCATTCACGAACCTTCGTTGGCGACGGATGAGTACATTCTGCAATATCAACTCACGCCGAAACGCTTGCGTCTCGCCAAACCCGACGCGCTCGTGCTGCATCCGGGGCCAATGATTCGCGGACTCGAAATCGATCCAGCGGTTGCCGACGGGCCGCAATCCTGCGTGCTCGAACAAGTCACGAATGGTTTGGCGGTGCGCATGGCCATTCTGTTCCTGACGATCGCGGACACATCTTCTGAAAGGGATTCATCTCATGCTGCTGATTAGCAATGGACGCGTTCTGGACTCTGCAAGCGGGACGGACGCGCCGCGCGACATTCTGCTCGATGGCGATCGCATCGTGGGCGTCGCGCCACACGGACAACTTGCGTCGCGCGCGCAGGGCGCGGAAATTTTCGATGCAAAAAATATGATCGTTGCGCCGGGCTTTATTGATTTGCACTGCCATTTGCGCGAACCTGGCGGCGAATCCTCGGAGACGATTGAAACCGGAACGCGGGCTGCAGCGCGTGGCGGATTCACGGCCATCTGCCCGATGCCGAATACGCGGCCTGTGAACGACAATGCTTCGCTGACGCGCTCGATCATGGAGCGTGCTGCCGCTGTTTCGCCTGTGCGGGTGTGGCCGATCGGCGCTGCGTCAATTGGCAGCAAGGGCGAAGCACTTGCGGAAATTGCGGCCATGAAGGATGCCGGGATCGTTGCTGTTTCGGACGATGGACGCCCGATCGCCACGGCGAAACTTTTGCGGCAAGTGATGGAGTATTGCCGCGTGCTCGACTTGCCGGTAATCGATCACTGCGAAGACAGTTCCCTGTTTGCCGGAGCAGTGATGCGTGAGGGAAAACAGTCCGTAAAACTGGGACTGCAAGGAATGCCCGCTGCCACGGAAGCGTTGGCCGTTGCTCGCGACGTGCAAATGGGAGAGCTGACCAGCGCGCGATTGCACATCGCGCATCTTTCGGCAACATCCTCGCTGGAGCTGGTGCGCTCGGCCAAGGCGAAAGGGTTGCCGGTCACGTGCGAAGTGACGCCGCACCATTTCACGCTTACGGATGAAGATGTGCAGTACGACACGCGTTACAAAATGAATCCGCCGCTCGCTTCGCGCGAAGATCGCGACGCGCTGATTGCCGGGCTTGCGGACGGGACCGTCGACGCCATCGCCACGGACCACGCACCGCACGAGGCCGCGCTCAAGGATGTGGAATTTGATCGCGCGCCGTTTGGCGTGACCGGTTTTGAGACGGCAATCGGGCTGGGTCTGGAACTCGTGCACGCAGGAAAAATTCCTTTGATGCGCATGGTGGAATTGTTTACGACTGGACCGGCGCGCGTCTTGGGCAAAGAGCGCCGCATCGCAGAGAACGAGCCGGGCGACCTGACGATCTTTTCAACCGAAAACAAATGGACATTCCGCGCGAAGGAATCCCTCAGCAAGTCCAAGAATTCCCCGTTTGATGGCCGCGAATTTCGCGGCGGCCCAGTGGCAACAATTGTCGCCGGCCGCGTAGTCTACAAGGGATAGCCACAGAGGCACAGAGACGCGGAGTGGAACCACGGATTCACACAGATAAACACTGATAAAACCAAAAAAAGACAAGTGCTAGATAAAGAAGCAAAGGGACTTGATCTCCTTTGCTCGTTTTATTTTCTTTTGATTTTATCCGTGTTTATCTGTGCGCATCCGTGGTTCCAACACTTTTGTTTCTACAAGCCATCTCACAAATAAATCTTGCGGGTCGCGGCTTCACAGGCCGCGGAAAAACTCGAGTAGCACAGCCACTCTTGGCTGTGTGCCTTTGTTAACTGCCGCAAAACCACACAGCCAAGAGTGGCTGTGCTACTCAAACCGGCTCTCCATTGACTTTTTCCGCAGCGGCTTCAGCTGCGACATCAAAAATCGGAGAAAAACCTGGCCGGCGATCGAGTGTAAGAGCCCGATCATTTATGAGTTAACTTCTAGTGCGCGCCGGGTTCGGCGGCGGGGTGCATGCCGTGTTGGGGGACTTCGTGGACGCCGCGTGTGGGCGGCTCGGTTCGGGTGCGGTAAAAATGATCGAGCGGACCGGGGCCTTTGCCGATCGGAAAACCTTTCTCGATGGCTTTGGTCACATAGGCTTTTGCGAGCAGCACAGATTCTCGCAGGGGACGGCCGCTGGCGAGCTGCGCGGCAATCGCCGAAGCGAATGTGCAGCCGGAACCGTGCGTGTTTTCTGTTTTCAAGTGATCGCCGCCAAACCGGAGCACTTCCGCGCCGTCAAAAAGTACATCGACGGCTTTCTCCATATGGCCGCCCTTGACGACCACGGCGCGAGCTCCGCGCTCAACAATCTTGCGGGCCGCGGCTTCCATCGAGGCAGTGTCCTTGATCGAAATGCCGGAGAGCATTTCCGCTTCCGAAATATTGGGAGTTACAACCGTGGCGCGTTTCATCAGCTCTTCGGTTAAATATTTGATTCCACCGGCGTCCACCAAATCCGTTTCGCCGGAAGTGGATTTCATGACCGGATCGAGCACGACATTCGCAACGCCGGCGCGATCCAGGAACTCCGCAATCACCACAGCATTCCCGCGATGACCCAACATGCCGATTTTAATAGCGGAAAATTTAATGTCTTCGAGAAGCGTATCCAGTTGTGCGCGTAACTCCGCAGCCGGAGTGTCATGCACGGATTTAACGCCTTGCGTGGACTGCACGGTAAGCGCCGTGATGGCTGCCACGCCGTAACAGTTGTGTGCGGCAAATGTCTTGATGTCAGCCGCGATACCCGCCCCAGCGGAAGGATCAAAGCCCGCGATCGTCAGTACGATTGGCGGAGCGACATTCACATGATTGGACAATTTTTCGAGTCCCTCCGCGAAAAAACTCGCCCATAGACAAGTACACTGGCCGCAAAAATTCACCCGCAAGCCAGTATTTCGAAATGTACGCGCGTGGCACGTCGCACGCAATAGAAATTTTCATGTATGTATTGCAGCGCAAGAAAAATTCGGAGAATCACAAAGCAAAAAAATTAGAATTAACTTATGGAAAGAGTCCACGGACCAAAGTAGCGTCAGCTACGCGTCCCACAGCCAGGATGTAAGCCGCAGCGCGCGGATAAACGTGGAATTTGCGCATCGTTTCATGCACATCGTTGAAAGCGCGGCGCATGACGAATTCCAGCTTGGAATTCACTTCCTGCACTTGCCAGAAAAATCCTTGTAAGTCCTGCGCCCATTCAAAATAGCTGACGGTGACGCCGCCGGCGTTCGCCAGAATGTCCGGAATCACAAAAATACCCTTGCGAGAGAGAATTTCGTCGGCGTGAGGCGTGGTGGGGCCATTTCCGGCCTCTGCAACGATCTTGGCCTTTATTTGATCGGCGTTGTGCAGCGTAATCACGTTTTCGAGCGCGGCAGGAATCAGAATGTCGCATTTCAGCGTCAGAAGTTCGTCATTCGAGATGCGCGAAGCGCCGGGCATGCCTACAACCGTGCCCGCGCGCTCTTTGTATCGCATCGCGCGCAGCGGATCGATGCCGCGAGGATTGTGCACGCCGCCGCGGGAGTCGCTGATCGCGACGATCTTCGCTTTTTTCTCCGCAAAAAGGCGCGCCACCGCCGACCCAACGCTGCCAAATCCCTGAATGGCAACTGAAGCGCCGCGCAAATTAATCTTCTTCACCTTGCATGCTTCTTCGACGACAAATAACACGCCACGCCCGGTTGCGTCCGAGCGTCCTTCCGAACCGCCAATGGAAACCGGTTTGCCGGTCACTACACCCGGAGACGCATGTCCCACCGTCATGGAATATGTGTCCATGATCCAGGCCATGGTTTGCGAATCGGTGTACATATCTGGAGCGGGAATATCAATTTCCGGCCCGATGATCGGCTGAATTTCCGCGGCGTATCGGCGCGTCATGCGCTCGAGCTCGCCCTTGGACATGTGTTTCGGATCGCAGATAATGCCGCCCTTGGCGCCGCCGTAAGGAAGATTGACCGTCGCCGTCTTCCAAGTCATCCAGGCGGCGAGGGCTTTCACTTCATCGAGTGTCACATTTGGGTGGTAGCGCAATCCGCCTTTGGCCGGCCCGCGCGACACGTTGTGTTGCACGCGGAATCCGGTAAACACCTTAGTTTGGCCATTGTCCATTTTTAC
>DATAPT010000400.1:0-4266 GCA_036265065.1 Candidatus Acidiferrales bacterium
CGTTCAGCGCGGTAAGATCTTCGAGGCGCGTTGGCTGGTAGCGGCGCAGAATGTCACGCATGCCGTGCGATTCAAACTGAAAAATAGCGGTGGTTTCGCCGCGCGCAAACAGCTTGTACGTATCCGTATCATCGAGCGGCAGGGTGCTCAGATCGACATGCTGGTTGCGATTCTGCTCGATCATGTGCACGGTGTCGTCCAGCACGGTGAGCGTCGTCAGGCCCAGGAAATCCATTTTGAGAAGGCCGATATGCTCAAGGCCCTTCATGTCATATTGCGTTGTGATTTCATCCCTGTTGGACTTGTACAGAGGGACGAGGTTGGTGAGTGGTTCGGGCGAAATCACGACGCCGGCGGCGTGCGTGGAAGCGTGCCGAGCGAGGCCTTCCAGGCGCTTGGCGACTTCCATCAGGTCCGTGTAGCGCGCGTCGCCATCGATCAGTGCTTTCAGTTGCGGCGCCTGCTTCAATGCCTCGTCCAGCGTGATATTGAGCTGCGCGGGAACGAGCTTCGCGATGCGGTCCACTTCGCCGTAGGGCAGATCCATCGCGCGGCCCACATCCTTGATCGCCGCTTTCGCCGCCATCGTTCCGAACGTGATGATCTGCGCGACGTTCGACCGCCCGTATTTTCCCGTAACGTATTCAATCACTTCGCCGCGCCGCCGCATGCAGAAGTCGATATCAATATCAGGCATGGACACGCGCTCGGGATTCAGAAAGCGCTCGAACAGCAAATCGTATTGCAAGGGATCGACGTCCGTGATTTGCAGCGCGTAACTCACCAGGCTGCCTGCGGCGGAACCACGACCCGGCCCAACAGGAATTCCTTGCGCTCGTGCGTGACGAATAAAATCCCACACGATCAGGAAATATCCGGCGTAGCGCATCTTCTGAATCATGCGGATTTCGTTGGACAGCCGCGTTTCGTACTCGGCCATCGTTTTTCGGAGCATCCCGGCCTTCGCGCGCGCTTCCAGAATCGGTACGCGGGAAACAAAACCTTCGCGCGAAACCGCCTCGAAATACGTATCGACTGTGTGCCCTTCGGGGACCTGGAAATCCGGAAAGGAATTTTGCACCGCGTCAATTTTTACGCTGCAGCGATCGGCAATCGCCACCGTACGCTCCAGCGCATCGGGAATTTCCTTAAACACCTGGGCCATTTCTTCAGCGGTCTTGAAGAAAAACTGGTCAGTGGGAAATTTCATGCGATGCGTGTCGTTCATCGTCTTGCCCGTCTGAATGCAGAGCAAAACTTCTTGCGCATGCGCATCGGAATGCTTTAAGTAGTGGCAATCGTTTGTGGCAACCAGCGGGATGCCTGTTTCACGCGAGAGTTCCGTGATTTTCGGATTCACGCGCTTCTCAATTTCCAGTCCCTGATCCTGAATTTCGAGGAAGAAATTTCCTTTGCCGAAAATATCGCGCAGCTTGTAAGCCGCTTCGCGCGCTTGATCGGGCCGCTCCTCGACAAGATTTTCGGTGACGGCTCCGCGCAAGCATGCCGAAAGCGCGATGAGTCCCTTGCTATGCTGCGCCAATAAGTCGTAATCGATTCGCGGCTTGTAGTAAAAACCTTCGAGGAATCCCGCAGAGACAAGCTTTACTAAATTTTTGTAGCCTTCGGCATTTTCGCACAGCAGTACGAGGTGATTGTTGCCGCGCTGCCCCGGCTCGGACGCCGGATTCGCATGCCCGTTCGCCGCATCGCGCGTCGAGTTCTCTCCGCGATCGTGCCGGCTTCCCTTGGCCACGTACACTTCGCAGCCTATGATCGGTTTAACCCCGCGCGTCTTTGCCGTCTGGTAAAACGATTCTGCAGCGAACAAGTTTCCATGATCGGTGACGGCCACCGCGGGCATCTTGCGCCGCGCGGCCTCATCCACGACCTCTTCGAGGTCGCAAGCTCCATCCAGCAAGCTGTAGTCTGTGTGCAGATGCAGGTGAACGAATCTGGGATTTTCCATGCCGACGCTATTCTAATCTCACGCGCCAAATTTTGCTACGCCGCAAAAAAGCTTTCCTAACCTTCGAAAATATTTTGAATATCTCTAACGCCGTGCAGCACGCGAATGATTTCGATTGCTTTCGGAATGGTGCGGTAGAAAATCATGTAGCGGCCGAAAGGAAAGCTCAGAATTCCAGAACCGAGTTCTTCTCTGCGGCGTCCCGTTCCCGGCTGATGCGCCAGCGCTTGAATCGTTTCATGCAGCTTGTCGATGAAGGAGTCCGCATTCGTAACACTATCATCCGCGATGTATCGCCATATTTCAATCAAGTCGGCACGGGCCCGCGGGGTAATTCGGATTTGCGGCACTTATTTAATGCCGCTCGCAGATTTCTTGCTTCGCGCTGCGCGCTTAATTGCTCTCGGGTTGAATGTAGTGGAAGGTCCACTTTGCAAACCTTCGCGGATGTCCTCACGAAGTTTTTGCAACTTTAGACTGCGGAGTTGATCTTCTTCTTCAAGTAGGCGAAGGGCCTCGCGCACAACTTCGCTCGCGGAGTTATAATATCCCGACGCGATCTTCGCTCGGATCATCTCTTCCAGGTGAGGGGTAAGACTAATATTCATTGGCATGAATGCAACCTCGGTCCGCAGATAGATCAAAATAGCTCCGATGACAATGTTTGTCAATCTTTGCCATTTTTGGTTCTGCAGCCAAACCTTTCAGCTTATCGGCGGCGGCGACCTGCGATGGAAATTGACCGAAAACCCGCACCCTTCATCGAGAGCATGAAGGGTGCGGCACTCAAAAATTCAAGACTTTTCCTAAAAGCTGGCCCACTCGTCCAGAAAAGCTTTCCTGCCGCGCTGGAATAAAAATAGTTCGGTCTTGAAGTCAGCGAAGGAAAGCAAGTCGCCATCTCCATCCCGAAAATCGCGGGACGGAGATGCCTCTACGAAAACCGAAGCGGTTGCATTTGCTTTACGTAGAGGCCGTCCGGTTTTTGGACGGGCAGCCTTTCTGCGTATGTAACTCAAATTTCTGTACAAATCGTATATGCGCCGGTGTCTGCGATTTAGATTTCCTGACCCGATGACAATCTACGTGAAACGAAACTGCGTGTATACTTCCCCGGCCCGGAGAAAACTCCAGATTCGCTTCACGCAAAAAGGATGGCTCGCCATGAAAAAATTTCTAGTCAGACTTTCCCGATTGCTACCAATCATATTGACGTGCGCGCCGACTATTTCCCTGCGCGCGCAAACAATTGTTCGCACTGACCCGGCGCTGGACAAAATCGTGTCGGCCGATTCAAAAGTGGAAAAGGTTCACGGCGATTTTCGATTCATTGAGGGACCGGTTTGGGATAAGAGCGGCGGCTTTCTGCTTTTCAGCAACATCCCCGCAAACTCGATCATGAAATGGACTCCTGACGGTGCAGTTTCCGTTTTCAAACAACCTATTTTTGCCGGAACGTTTCCCGACGGAGTTTTGATTGGATCAAATGGGCTGACACTCGACCGCCAGGGCCGGCTGGTAGCCGCCGAACACGGGAACCGCCGCGTGGCGCGATACGACAAGAGCGGAGAGGTCACCGTCCTCGCCGACCGCTTTGAAGGCAATCGTCTGAACAGTCCGAACGACTTAGTGGTGAAGAAAAACGGCGACGTTTACTTTACGGACCCTCAAGGCCTGGAGCGCAACTACCCCGCAGACGCCAAAGACGCTCCAAAAACAGAGTTGAATTTTAACGGCGTCTACCGAATTTCCTCCGACGGAAAACTCACCTTGCTGACGAAGGACATTCCCTATCCGAATGGAATCGCCTTTTCGCCCGACGAAAAGATGCTGTACGTAGCCAATTCGCGCCCAGACAAATTCTGGATGGTGTTTGATGTCAGCTCCGACGGAACTGTGGCCAACGGCAGGAAATTTTTTGACGCCACGAAAATCCCGGGAGACGATGTGCCTGACGGAATGAAGGTTGACGCAGCCGGGAATGTCTACTCCACTGGCCCAGCCGGAATCATGATTTTTTCACCGGACGCAAAACTCCTGGGCACGATCCAATTCCCCGAACTTCCTTCCAACTGCGCATGGGGAGATGCTGACGGAAAAACTCTCTACGTCACTGCACGAACAGGTTTGTACCGCATCCACCTTAAGATCGCGGGAATTCGCCCCTGATTCTTAGTGGCGCGGGCTTCAGAGTCTGTGTGAGAACTCGGTTTTGAATCATGTAGCGCCCGCCTTCAGGCGGGCATCTGCTTGATTCCAAAGTGCCCGCCTGAAGGCGGGCGCTACAAAAACGCGTC
>DATAPT010000401.1:0-2395 GCA_036265065.1 Candidatus Acidiferrales bacterium
CAATTTCATGACAGGCCTTTCCGGGATTTATTTGATTAAGGATGGAGAGTGTAACTCGAGGTTTAAAGCACAATTGCATGACCAATTTCAGAATAACAATTCGCACACGCAGTTGCAAACGGCAAGTTCCTGAATGCGCACACGGAAATTGATTTGAGGATCAAAAAAGAATTTTGAAATCGCGCTTCAAGGCCGCGCGGTTATTTCTTGAAGAGGTTTTCAAACTGCTGGCGCGCATCCAGAGGGCGTGAAACGCGTTCCGGCGATGCCGCGGCATGGCCCGCGGAAGGCGCGGACGGCGCAGTGTCCTTCTCAATGGTTGTTCGAAATTCGTAAAAGGTGCATTCGTTGCGCTGATCTTTTCTCGCAATTTGTTCAGGGATGGGCTTCATGCATTCGAAGCGCGCGGCGGTGTCAAAATAGGCGCACTGTTTGCAGCAATGCAGTTCGAACGCGCAACGCGGGCATTTGCCTTTGGGGTCAAAGCCGGGCTGCAACACAGTGCCGCAATTCGAACAGCGGGCGCGAGTAATCGTGCCGACCATGCGCGGCGTTCGCGGTCCAATCTGTTCCTGTCTTGGGTGACCTTCATGCGGACGCTTTTCTTTTTTCTGGGGCTCGTCGGCATGCTGGTAGCCCCTATGTTTATACTTCCGGTCCAAGGCAACCTCCGGGAATACTCAATCGATTACAAATCAAAACACTCTAGCTGAGTCTTAGGCAGACCTGTGTACGAAATTAATACTTCTGTTTGCGGGTCGAAAATTTATGTGCGTTACTATTTACTACTCGCGGGCCCACAGGCGGGCCAATCCTTCTGCGCGTAAATCCGGTTGCAATAATTTCCGTGGCGTTCCGGCATCGGAGAGAATCGCTTCGGCGGCCAAGAAACCGCTACGTACGGCTCCTTCCATTGTGGACGGCCAGCCCGTGGATGTCCAGTCCCCAGCAAGAAATAATCCTGTAGGCGAAGTTCCCTGCCGTGGTCGCCACTGATCCGAGCCGGGCGCGGGCGAAAATGTCGCTGACATTTCCTTGACCACAGTCCCCTTGACGAGCGAGGCATCGCGAATGGCGGGCAGCACGGCGCGCAATTCCACAAGGCACAAGGCAATAATTTCCTGGCGCGAGAGCGAAGTCAGCTTGTAAGACGCGCTGATCACCAGCTGCAAATACTGGCCGCCATTTTCCGCGCTGGTACCGTAAAGCTGCGTTTTATTAAAAACCCATTGCGTGGTGGTATCGAGCAAAGTCAAAAACGGTTCCGTCATCACCGTGCGATCGAACCAAAGATGCACACCTGTGATCGGCGACGTTCGCAAGTTTCGCAAATCATGAAATGCGGGCTCCCCGTTAACAATTTCCGCGGGCAGCAATTCCGGCAAGACATCCTGGGGGACGGCAGCCAAATAATAATCTGCTGTTTCCACGGATCCATCTTCCCTTTCCACTCCAGTCACGCGGCCGGCGGCAACCTGAAATCCGCGGACGCCCGCGCGCAACTGAACTTCTCCGCCTTGCGCGGCGAGCGCCCTGCGGCAGCCTTCATACAATTCGCTGAGTGGAACGCGTGGAATTCCCACACGATATCCCGCGCGCGTCGAAAGAAACGCTTTCCAGAAGACGTCGATTCCATAGCGCGCATCGATGCGGCCGAGGTCTTCGTCAAGCGCGCTGACCAGGATCACTTCCCAAAAGCGGCGAATCGCACGATCGGTCTGGCGATGCTTTTTTAGCCACGCGAGCATCGAGATGTTTTCGCCTGCCACGTTGCTTGCAAGATCACCGGGTTGGCCGCCACTGATGGCAATCGCCAGCAGCGCTTGAGCGATAGCAAACTTGTCCGCGAGACCGAGCAACGGATAAAACGCAAATGAAAATGCCATGTGCAGCGGCGGCGGCAACGCGGCGGATTGGATCACGCCGCGGCGCCCATCCGGCGTGGCAAACATCAGGCGCTCGAAAAACTGAATTTGATTTGCGGCGCCGACGCGGCGATAAAATTCTTCCAGATTCGTGCAGCATCCGAGCGTCACGTGCTGGCAGTTATCGACATGCTCTCCGCCCGGCAGCACATAGGAAGCAGCGCGTCCGCCCAGGTGAGGACGCTTTTCGAGCAAACGCACACGGAAGCCGGCTTCAGCCAGCGCGACGGCCGAGGAAAGTCCGGCCAGGCCGCCGCCGATCACGATCACGCTCTTCGAGGACATTGTGTTGGGAGTACCAGCCAAGCCGCGCGCGCAACAAGATTCCCGTCTTCTCGGGAGTGCTCAGCCGCACGCGCTGAGAAAAAACATCATAGCCGCGCGCTTCGATGCGCCGCAATAGTCCGCTGTAAATCCGCACCAGGGCCCACAGCGAGGAGCGGGAATCGGCATGTACCTTGGGAATCAAT
>DATAPT010000402.1:0-1734 GCA_036265065.1 Candidatus Acidiferrales bacterium
GAGCGATGTCCTATGCGCACAAAGTTCGCTGCGACTTGAAACATTCGGAACAAGTTCGCAGCCTGGCCCTTCAACTCTTCGACCAGTTTTGGCCCTATCACCAGCTCGATTCGACCGCCCGGGCCATCCTCGCATCGGCCGCGCTGCTTCACGATTGCGGCGTGCTCATCAACCGCAAGGGGCATCACCGCCACGGCGAATATCTGATTCACAATGCAAAAATTCCAGGCCTCCTCGGCTGGCAGAAAAATATGACGGCGGCCCTCGTGCGCTATCACAATAAAAAATCCGAGCCCAGCATGAAGCATTCCGTTTACGCTTCTCTTAATCAGGAACAAAAGCAAAAAACGCGCCTGCTGGCCGGAATGTTGCGCCTTGCCGAATGCCTGGAAAGCGATCACCGACAGGTTATTTCCAAACTTACGATTGAAGGCGGGCCGCGCGATGTTCGCGTTCATGTAGAGATGCGGGATTCTACACGGCTGAATTTGGCGACCATTCAGAGAAAATCGCGCCTGCTCGAACGCGAGCTGAAATTGCATCTATCCTTCCAGCGGGTTATGGTTGTTGAGAAAACGAGGGTCGCCTGATGATGCAATTGTATTTGATTCGCCACGGCATTGCCGTGGACCGTGAAGATCCCAACTGTCCGCCGGACACCGAGCGTCCCCTGACGCCCAAGGGAATGAAGCGCAGCCACGCCGCGGCGCTGGGATTGCGCGCGCTGGATGTAAAGCCCGACGTGGTCTTGACGAGTCCCTGGCTAAGAGCCGCGCAAACCGCGGAAATTTTCTGTGAAACAATTGGATATCCCACCAAAAAAATTATTTCCACGGATACATTAAAAGGCACCAGCGCGCCGCCCGATCTGCTGCGCGAATTGCAGCCCATGAAAGACAAGGTCGTCTTCTGTTTCGGCCACGAACCGCACTTGCACCAAGTGATCGGGTACGTCCTTCACACCCACTCAAAAATTACCGAACTCAAAAAAGCAGGAATCGCGCTCCTGGAACTGGAGCGAATCTCGCCGCCACATGGCAGGCTGATCGCCCTCTACCCTCCCAGCACGTTGCGTCTCCTGGCGAAATAATGGCCACAAGTAGCACAGGCACTCCTGCCTGTGCGGTTTTGCTCGAGTTAACAAGAGCGCACAGGCAGGAGTGCCTGTGCTACTAAATTCAACCGATTTCTTTCCACCGAAAGCAACTACGCACGTGATCGTTCACCATGCCGGTAGCCTGCATGAACGCGTAACAAATCGTCGAGCCCACAAAACGGAAGCCAAGCTTTTTAAGAGCCTTGCCCATGGCGTCCGATTCCGCAGTCTGTGCGGGAATGTCCTTCGGGACGCGCCGGTTCGGTCGCAAACTTTTTCCGCCAGTGAATTGCCAAATGTAAGTGTCGAAGCTGCCGAATTTATTTTGCACTTCGAGGAAGGCCTGCGCATTAGAAATAGTCGAGGAAATTTTTAAGCGGTTTCGAATAATTCCCGCATCGCTCATTAGGGCGCGAACTTTTCCCGAATCATATCGCGCAATTTTAGCAGCGTTAAATTCATCCAACACTTCCCTGTAGCGCTCGCGTTTTCGCAGGACCGTTTCCCAGCTGAGCCCCGCCTGCGCGCCCTCCAGAATTAAAAACTCAAAAAGCAGGCGATCGTCATGCACCGGCACACCCCACTCCACATCGTGGTAGTGCGCCAAAATTCCGCCACGCGCCCAAGACACGTCGGCC
>DATAPT010000403.1:0-2025 GCA_036265065.1 Candidatus Acidiferrales bacterium
GGAAGAATTTTATGAAGTGCTGCCGCTAGTGAGCGGCGAACTGGAAAGCTACCAGCGCGGGCGCGGAAACGATTTATATGCGATCCGCGAATACCAATCGAATGACAGCGCTCGCCACGTCGACTGGAAAGCTTCCGCCAAAATCGGCGCCCTTCAGGTAAAAGAATTCGCGCGGGAAGACGAACGCCGCGTGATGCTCGTCTTCGATCCTTACGTGGACCCGCAGGCGACGAGCGCAAAGGCCGCTGAACAATTCGAGCGCGCCGTGACCCTTTGCGCGGGCCTCGCCTGGCATTTCTATGAAATTAATTCCGTGATGGAGTTTCGTTCCGCCGGCTTTGGCACGCCGCGCATGAGCGCCGGCGAAGTGATTTACGATATCCTGCGCTATCTCGCAAGCGTAACTCCCTTGCGGCAAGAGGCCGGCAAAAGTTTTCTCGACACGCTCGGCGACACACATGACATCTTTAAAATTGTCCTGACCAACCAGCCCAGCGGCTCGATTCCGTCATCTCTCTGGAACACCGCTTATTTCCTGTTCGTTTCGTCCCTCTAACTTTTGAATCCCAAAAATAAATCAGGTTGCAGGAATTGAGTGGCATAGGCTTCAGCCTGTGCGGGGTTGGTCCATGTAAATTACTCAACCGCGAGGGATTTATTTTAGATGGACCTAAAACCGCACAGGCTGAAGCCTATGCCACTGATCTTTCCAATTATTCAGCCAATATGCGAAAATCGCCGAAGGTGAGAGCGCTGAAAATTCCCGCGAAAGATTTGACGAAGTTCAGGCGGCGCCTGCTTTCCTGGTTTGCCAAACGCAAGCGCGATCTTCCATGGCGGCGGACGAAAGACTCCTACCGGATCTGGCTTTCGGAAATCATGCTGCAGCAGACGCGCGTCGCGGCCGTGATTCCCTACTACGAGCGATTCGTGGAAAAATTTCCAGACGTGCATGCGCTGGCCGGCGCGCCCACCGATCACGTCCTGAAGAATTGGGCCGGTCTCGGCTACTACAGCCGCGCGAAAAACCTGCAAAGCGCGGCAAAAGAAATTGTCGTGCGGCACTCCGGCGAATTTCCGCGCAAATATGAAGCGGCGCTCGCACTCCCGGGCATCGGACGTTATACGGCAGCGGCCGTATTGAGCATCGCCTACGACGCGCCCCACGCGGTACTGGACGGAAACGTGGCGCGCGTCCTAGCCAGAATTTTTGCCCTACGCGGAGATCTGCGCGTTCCGGCCACGTGGCGCAAGCTCGAAGCCACAGCGCAAGAACTGCTCGCGCAAAAATTTTCCGGAGACTGGAACCAGGCCATGATGGAGCTCGGCGCCACGGTGTGTACTCCCAAATCGCCGCGCTGCGATGAATGCCCCGTCGAAAAATGGTGCCGCGCCCGCTATCTCGGCATTGCGGAAAAGCTGCCCTCCCCTCGCAAAAAGCGCGCACCGGTCGACGTAACCCTGGCAGCGGCCGTGTTGCTTGATCCGCGCGGACGCACACTGATCATTCGCCAGATGGGCGGAGAGGGCGTGCTCTTCTCGCGCATGTGGCAATTCCCTGCTTTGGCGGTGGAGGGAAAAGATTCGAGGCTGGCAATCGTAGCTTACTTGAAGGAGAAATTTCGTTTGTCGACCAATGGCAATCTCTTGCCGCTGGGCACAGCCCGCCACACCGTGACCTTCCGCAATATTCGTCTTGAGCCGTATCTGGTCCGCGTCTCGCAGTTGCCGCGAATCGCAGACACGAGCATCGTGGAACTCGCCGATGTTCCGTCCATGTCCATCTCGAATGCCACGCGCAAAATAGCCGATGTGGCCATCGCTCATGGAGCATTATCCGCTTTCGAGCAGAAAAGGCTGAAGTTTTAGACTGTAATCCTCAGAAATACTTCTGCGTCTGAGGACACAGACGTTTCGCGTGAACATCCGGCGTTTTGAGTGGCGCGGGCTTCAGCCTGCGGGGTTTTGGCCTGGCAAATCTTTAACCATTTTTTTATAGTTCTTGCAGGGTCCAACCCCCGCAGG
>DATAPT010000404.1:0-3421 GCA_036265065.1 Candidatus Acidiferrales bacterium
GCAGTGACGGCGGATGATGCGGAAACGGTGGCAAAGAAATATCTGCATCCCAACCAGTTGATTCTCATATGTGTGGGAGATCGAGCGAAGATCGAGCCGGAGTTGTTAAAGCTTGACCTCGGCGCGGTGGAAATTCGCGATGCCGATGGCAATGTAGTGAAGTAAGTTTCTCTTGTAGCGCCGGCGTCCCGTCGGCGGTTCTACGTTGTCCTGCGACACCTTAAACTGCCAGCGAGACGCCGGCGCTACAAAACCCGCGACGCGCGCTGACGTACGAACTCAACAATATCCTGCGTGGATGTGCCGGGGAGGAAAATTGCCGCGACGCCCGCCTTTTTCAGCGCGGGAATGTCTGCCTCCGGAATCGTGCCGCCGAGAAGCACTGTAACGTCGTTCATCCCTTTTTGTTTGAGCAACTCCATCAACTGCGGAACGAGCGTGTTGTGCGCTCCGGAAAGAATGGAAAGGCCGATCACGTCCACATCTTCCTGGACGGCCGCGGATGCGATCATTTCCGGCGTCTGGCGCAGTCCCGTATAAATCACTTCCATGCCGGCATCGCGCAAAGCGCGCGCAATAATTTTTGCACCGCGATCATGCCCATCCAGCCCAGGTTTTGCAATCAGCACGCGAATTCGTTTTTCAGGCATCAGGCCAGCAAGTCTCCGGTTTTCTTAAGTTTTTCTCTGTGCACTCTGTGTTAAAGCTTTTAACGCCTTACACAATAAACCGCCGCACTCCATCCTTCAATACCGTCACATTAAAGTTGATGAGCAACCCAGTCTTGTGCCCTGACAGCCGAAGGTAAGTGAGAATAATTGCCTCATGGATCGGCGCGAGGTTCTCTACCAATTTTAGCTCGACAATAATCCTTCCTTCGACGAGTAGATCAAGCCTGTATCCACAGTCCAGCTTTACTTCTTTGTAGACGACCGGAAGACCCTTTTGGCGTTCGACATTCAAGTTGCAGAGGTGCAGTTTATGTAAAAGACATTCTTCATACGCGGATTCCAGTAGGCCGGGACCCAGGCGCTTGTGGACTTCCATGGCGGCGCCGATAATCTCATGCGTGATCTCGTTGATTGTCATGGTAAATGACTATTGAAAAATGGAATTTAACACAGAGGGCACAGAGAAAAGAGGAGAAATGCGGAGAGCTGGGATGTGGGTTTTAGGTGAAAGCTTACGTTACGGAGGCTTCTTCATGTGTGCCGAAAACTTCTCGAAGGGAGTCGCAGATTTCTCCGAGTGTTGCGTAGGCCTTTACGGCGGAAACAATGTGGGGCATGAGATTTTCCGTGCCCTGGGCCGCCTTGCTCAGAGTCGCCAGCTGGCGCGCGACTTCTTCGCTGGACCGCTCAACGCGCAATTTGCGCAGGCGCTCAGATTGTTGCTCGCGCACCGATTCGTCGATGCGCAGCACTTCGATCGGCTTTTCTTCGCCCTTAAATTCATTGACGCCCACGATGATTTTTTCCTTGCGGTCGACCGCCTGCTGATACTTGTAGGAAGCATCGGCGATTTCGCGTTGCGGGTATCCGCATTCGATGGCCGGAATCATTCCGCCCATTTCGTCAATCTTGCGAATATATTTCCAGGCAGCCTCTTCCATTTCATTCGTTAACGTTTCCACAAAATACGAGCCACCAAATGGGTCCACGGTGCTCGCGACGCCAGTTTCGTGCGCGAGGCCTTGTTGGGTGCGCAATGCGAGAGTCGCGGCAAACTCAGTGGGCAGCGCCCAGGCCTCATCGAGTGAATTCGTGTGCAGGGATTGCGTGCCGCCCATCACCGCCGCCAGCGCCTGCACAGCCGTTCGCACCACGTTGTTGTAAGGCTGCTGTGCGGTAAGCGAGCACCCGGCCGTCTGCGCATGAAAGCGCATGGCCGAGGAACGCGCCAATTTTGCCCCAAACCGCTCGGTCATCGTTTTGTACCAGATGCGGCGCGCCGCTCTGTACTTGGCGATTTCCTCGAAGAAATCATTGTGGGCATTGAAGAAAAATGAAAGTGTCGGCGCAAAGTCGTCCACGGCAAGCCCGCGACGCATGCCCCACTCGACGTATTCGATTCCATCGCGCAGTGTGAACGCCAACTCCTGTATCGCTGTCGATCCTGCTTCGCGAATATGGTAGCCGCTAATGGAAATCGGATTAAATCTAGGCGTGTGCCGCGCGGCAAATTCAAACGTGTCAATCACCAGCCTCATCGACGGCTTGGGCGGGTAGATATATTCTTTCTGCGCGATGTATTCCTTCAGAATGTCGTTCTGCAAAGTTCCAGCAAGATTTTTCCAGTCCACGCCCTGTTTCTCCGCCACCGCCAAATACATCGCCCATAAAATTGCAGCGGGAGAATTAATGGTCATGGACGTGGAAACATTTTCCAATGGAATTTGGTCGAAGAGCGCTTCCATATCGGCCAGGGAACTGATCGCTACGCCACACTTGCCCACTTCACCCTCGGCAAGCGAATGGTCCGCGTCGTATCCCATCAGCGTTGGCAAATCGAAAGCGACCGAAAGCCCTGCCTGTCCTTGCGAAAGCAAATAGCGGAAACGCTGGTTCGTGTCCTGTGCAGAGCCAAATCCGGCGAATTGGCGCATCGTCCACAGACGGCTGCGATACATCGCTGGGTGAATGCCTCGCGTGTAGGGTGGCGCGCCGGGCTGGCCTAAATTGTTCTGCGCGTCCCAATTACAAAGGTCAGCGGGAGAATAAAGTTCTCGTATCGGATATCCCGAGACAGTAGTGAATTCGCGTGTGGGTTTCGTCGATTTTTCGCCGGCTGTGCCTTTCGGCAAAGGTTGTCGATCGGTTGGCATGTTTTGGGGCGTCAGGATGATCGTTACGTTCGCCGGTTTCCGCCTGCGCGCAAATTGATTCTAGGGGAAGGAATGGGCTAGAACAAGGGAAGGGAAAAGCGCGCACCATTGCTGTGACCCGAATCTTAAAAGTCTGGGTAAGAACCGCAGGAGCATTGTGGATCATGGCTTATGCCGCGAAATAAGCTCTGCAATTTGAATTCGGCTTAAAGGCTGCGTGAAATGTCGTGTAGCACAGGCACTCCTGCCTGTGCGCTTTTGTTAACTCCAGCGAAGACCGCACAGCCAAGTGTGCCTGTGCTACTAGGCCCTAGGTCGAATCGATTTTTCCGCGGATCGCAGAAAGCCTATTGTGCGTTCGCATTTCCGGCGGAACGATTGTTGGCGCTGGCAGAGGCATTAGGCAGCTTTGAGGGATCGACGAAGAGCTGGCCATTAGCCGCCGTGCCGGGAATGAGAGTGCTCTTCGAAGGCTGGCCGGTTTTGGCGTCCGCGATGGAAATGTTGTAGACCTCGAGGGTCCGGGCCATGGCGCGGTCAAAATTGACTTTGCCTTCCACCAGATTGACGCGCGCGCGAACTTCCGCGGATTCCGCG